>JALGUI010000748.1 GCA_029820915.1 Candidatus Zipacnadia bacterium
CGCCGACTGCCGCCGCGCGACCTCGGGCTCCGAGCAGAAGCCGAGACAGTGGATGAGGTCGCGCTCGAGGAAGATCTCGGCGATGCCGCGCACCGCCTGCTCGGCCACCTCCCACGTCTGGTCCTTGCCGCCGCCGGGCTTGCGCGGCGTCTGGCAATCCACGAAGAAGCAGAAGTACAGGTGCTCGCGGTCCTGCTCGCACGGTCGCGGCTGCATCATAGCGTCCTCCCTTGGCTTCCTCCTACCACCGTGGCTTGGCGAAGGCCACGTCGATACGGCTGACGATCCCGGGCCTGCCCCGGCGGTTCACCGCCCGGCACTCCAGCACGTTGACGCCCTCGCGCATGGGCCAGTCGAGGGTCCCCTCGCGTGGCTCCCAGGTGCCCCCGTCGATGCGCGCCTCGTAGCGGTCGAACCAGGGCATGCAGTGATCGAGGGTGATCGCCAGTGTGGCGCTCTCGGCGTCCCATGATGGTGCGGCGGACAGCCGGACCATGTTGACGGAGGGGTACATGTCGGGCAGGTGTGACGTGTAGCGGGCCGCCGGGGCCGGCTCGAAATGGCGGACGAAGGTCGGCAGGCAGCGCTCATCCACCCACTCGAAGCCGCCGATGGTGAGCCGCCCATAGTAGTCGATCGCCCGGTTGCGCACGAAGCGCTCGCAGTAGGCGCGAGCGCGGTCATCGTCAACGATGCCGTAGTCGGGGAAGATCTCGTTGAGCAGCTCGACCGTGCGTCCCGATGGCACGACGAAGGCAGGATCGTCCTGGATCATCTGGACCTCGTGGGCGCCGCCGTCGTGCCAGGCGTTGCGGATCTCGAGCGCCGACAGCGGCACCCCGTCGCGCTCGTAGTGCACGTTCAGGTCGGGATCGAGCATCACCCACTTGACATGATCATTGGACCAGGCCTCAGGGATGGAGTGGCCAACGTTGCCCACGCGGCGATCGCGCGGGAAGCTGCAGTCGGCGAGCCCCACACCGATCTTGCGAGCGGGGAAGCCCAGCGCGGTGGCGCAGCCGACGAAGACGGTGGCGTAGAAGCCGCAGGTGAACTGCTCGCCGCGCGCCGCTTCGCGCAGGATGTCGAGCGCGTCCTTGACGGTGGAGAAGCTGTGCGACCAGCCGTGGTTCCAGCGGCTGCGCACCCAGCGCTTGAGGGCCAGCAGCGCCTCGAACTCGGTCTCGCAGCCCGCGACCACATCCTCCAGCGCGAACTCCTCCCGCAACGCCGCGATGCGCTCGTCGTCGGGGTCGGCCCAGTCGGTGGCGCGCCAGTCACCGACGATGTCGGGCAGGTCGGGCCCAGTCGGTGGCGCGCCAGTCACCGACGATGTCGGGCAGGTCGCAGGCCACCACATCGAACTCGCCCGGCACGCGCAGCTTCGCCTCGTCGATCACGGGCGGCTCACTCCCTCCAGCACGGCCGCTGCCATCTCGTCCTTACCCTCCAATGCCCCACGCCACCTTGTCGAAGATGCGCGGCAAAGGCGTATCTGGAGCGAGTTCCCGCAGCTTCCCCGGTCCGTACGTTTGGATCTCGTCCTGCGCATGCTCCAGGCACTCGATGTAGCGGCCTGCGCCGTAGCCATACGGAGCGTTCTGTCGGAAGCCGACGCCATGGTGCTCTCGAAAGGCCTTGGCGACGCGGCTGTCGAGCATGAGGAGGAGTTCGGGGAAGAGGAAGTGCAGTATCTTGGTGGCACCGACATCGAAGTGCCTGCCACGAGCGTCCAGACCCCCATCGCCGCCACTCGCCAGGCGCAAGTAGATCTGCATGATCCGGTTCGACAGCCCGCCGATGTCGGCGCTATCGAGGGATAGCTCCGAGAGCTCGGCGGCACGTGTGTCGATGTCCATGTCCTCGAGGACCCGCCGTAGCCGGTCCTCGAACTCCCTCTCTCCGAGGTCACTGCTCCGAAGGTACATCGTCCGGAACATCTCGAACTCGTGCAGCCCGATACGCAACGCCGCAACGGCCTCGTGGGACGCCAGACTCGACGCCCCTCGCAGTGCCTCATAGGTCTCTGTTGCCACTCTGTTCCATCGTCGTCCGTCGGGCGTGCTGTCGTAGCTGCTGATCCAGCGCCCAACGTTCTCAAGTATCATCGCGGTGCCCTCCTCCGGCTCCCACCGAGCGCGAAATCCTCGCGCAGCGTTGCGCCGAAAGCCATCCCCTCTTGAGGGGCGGGCGCCCGGGCTCGCCTCGACACACTGTCCGGCTTCCGCTACGTCTCCTCCCAGCGCCCGCTCTGCGCGCTGCGGTAGGCTGCGGCCATGATGCGGCTCGCCTGCATACCGTCCGCGCCATCGAACGCTGGCGGCTCGCCCGCGCCCCACGGACCGCAGGAGCACAGGCTAGTGCCAACTTGCGCAAGTCGGCGTGTCATGGTCGGCTACCAACGGCATGTGCAGGCGGGGGCGCCCGCACTACGATGTGGTTAACTGTTACCTTATTGTGCAACGATCCGTACGACGGGCGCCCTCGCCTGTCGAGTCGTTTCCAGCGAGAGCCTGTGCATGTAGGTACTAGCCGGCGGCGACGGACTCGACGCCCTCAGCCATGGACTGCGCGATGTACGCCAGGTCGTCGTCGGTCATCAGCGGGTGCAGGCTCAGGCAGAACAGCCGGTCACCGATCACGTCGCTCTTCGGCGCGTCGTCAGGCCCGTAGCCGAGCGACGCGATCAGCTTGTCCTGCTTCCAGGTCGCATTGTTCATGACCACCGTGCCCACGCCGCGCTCCTCCTGGAGCCAGTCCATGAGCCGTTGCCGTCCTTCGTTCGCCCAGTCCTCAGGCACCATGATGGTGTAGCCGTAGTAGATGTGGCGGCAGCCCTCGGGCTCGGTGGGCAGCGTCAGCTCCTCGATGCCGGACAGCAGCTCGGTGAGCCCGTGAACGCGGTCGCGGCGGCGGTCGTTCATCTCATCGAGGCGCCGCAGTTGCACGAGCCCCACCGCCGCCTGCGGCCGGATCATGCGGTAGTTGGTGCCCCATTGCTGCTGGCCGGTGCCGAAGGCGCGGATCTGGCGGGCGCGCTCGGCGACCGCCGCGTCATCGGTGGTGATCATCCCGCCCTCGCCAAGAGTAGTCATGTTCTTCGAGGTCTGGAAGCTGAAGATGTTCATCCAGCCCATCTTGCCGACC
>JALGUI010000056.1 GCA_029820915.1 Candidatus Zipacnadia bacterium
CCGCTCCCAGTGCAGGCCGTCAGCGCTGGTCGCGTAGGCGAGCTTGTTGCCGCCATCGACGATGACTCCCGCCTCGCGCGACTCGCTGCGCCAGATGAAATACCACATCTTGAAGACCTTCTCGTCGGGGTCATAGAGGATGTTGGCGTAGCTGAGCCGCTCGTTCTCCCTGTTCCAGGGCGCGTCCATCATTAGGACGGGCTCAGGGCGCTTGGTCGCCGGGTTCACCTTCCTCTGGAGGCCGTGCACCTGCAGCAGGAACGAGTCGTCAATCAGAAGGACCTTCTTGCGGTACTCCGGGGCCATGGCTCCATCCTCCGTTGGTGGCCGTCAGTTGCCCGTCCGGCCAAGGTGACCTCGACCTCACCGGCCCGCTTGAGGGTCGGCCCTATGCTTGACCTCAGTGTCGAAGGCACTGGTCGCGTCGATCTCCCCGAAGTAGTTCGGCCGCCCTTCCACGTCCGCGCCCGACCACGTGCCGGCGGACCACCAGCGCGGATGGCCAGGCCCGGGGGTGACCTCCGGGTAGAACGCCGATACGTCGAAACCCAGCCCGTAGGAAGTGCGCAGCCAACTCGCGCGCGGCAGTGCGAAGTCCCAGACGCGCGCCACCAGCGGCACATCCCGCGCCTCGGCGTTGGCCGGCCGGATGGTGAGAGCGCCGCGGTATACGCCTTCGGGCTGGTCGGCGGCAGCGTAGACGTCCACCCAGATCGAGCGCACCTCGTCCCCGGGCACCCCGAAAGGTCCAGCCGCAACCAGCGGGTCCGGGACCAGCCCCGGGCCCAGCGGGGCTCTTGAGGTCGAGCGGGTCACGTCCACGTAGCCCACGCGGCGCACGGTGATGCACTCGCTGGGAATCGTCGCTCCGTCGGGCCCACGTAACTCCGTGGTGCTCACGGCCACCCCTTCGAGTGTGCGGTTGGCGGGGATGATGACCACCTGCGCCGCTTCGTGCTCGCCGGCGGCCAGGGAGACTTCCACCGACTCCGTGGGGTCGCCGGTGAAGTCGGCCGTGGGCGCGATCTTCGCCATCGTGCTGGCCTGCGAGATGACGTAGCCGCGCTCGCCGGCCGCCTCGATCAGTGGCAGCCTCGCGACGAGCCTGCCGAGGCTCTCCGTCTGATCCGCCAGCGCGGCCGCATCGCGCACCTGCTGGCGCAACTGCTCGGGATCCGCCTCGGCGCGCAGTCCCCCGGCCAGGCGGTCCGCCTCGTCCATGAGCCGCTTGGATCGCCCGAGCGCGACGCGGCCTTGGGCAATCCCTTCGTAGGGCAGTGCAGTCGCATGCAGGGCGGACAGATCGCGGCGAGTGTCCCCGATCTGCTCCAGCGCCTGGAGGCGCAGCAGCCTTCCGAAGTCGGCCTCGAAGCCGCGCAGATGCCCGAGCAATCCTGGTTCGTGGAAGCTGGCGCCCTCGATTGGCGCCCACGTTGACAGCTCTCTGTGCGGGAACTCGTTCCGGGTGATGTTCAGCCGCCAGTGCCCGTCCACGTCCCACGGAAGCTGCATCTCCTCGATGGGGATGAGCAACTCGACCGTCCAACCGTCCTCCGCTTGCGCGACGGCCGCGCGGGCCTGGCAGTCCCACGCCTCGTCTCTGCCCCGCTCATCGCGGATGGTCCCCAGCGCATTGACCAGTAGGTGGTAGTACTCCTCGCCGTCGTGGCGGGGGCTGATGAATACTTCCACGCAGTCCTCCAACCAGACCGGCGCATCCCGCTCGGTCAACTCCGCGACCAGCTCGTCCATGCTCGCCTCAGCGCACTCGAAGGCAGCGTAAAGCGCTTTGCTGCCGTGCACCAGCCGCACACGCGTTCGCTGTGTCGGCGCGCTATCCGGCTCGCCCAGCAGCGTGAAGCCATTGATCGCGGCAGCCTCGGCCCACGCGTCATCGTCCAGCGCGCCATCGATGACCGGCGGCGGCCCGGACAGGCTTGGCACCCTGACCTCCGGCGCGTCAGCGAGACATATCGCGGCCGGCAGCACCGTCGCGAGCAGACAGGACACCGTGCGCATGTTCAGCACTCCCCTCCAGGGCTTGGTCGGTGCGCGCTATCTCTGCGCGCATCAGCGGGACGACCTCCTCGCGCTCTCGACGCGATCCCTGACGGCCACCTACTCAGTCAGCACGAACGCGCGGTCCGCGTGCGCCGTCTTCCCGTCGAGCGTGGCGGTCACGCGCACCACGCCGTCCCCGCCGATGAAGTGGGGCATCTCGAAGGTGCCCGACTCGTCCACCGTGAGCTTCTCCTCACCATTGACGGAGATGACCGCACCCGGACTGGCGGCGCCGTAGATGTTCATCAGCCGGGGCCCGGCGGGTATCTCAGTGTGCTCAGGCGGAGACGTCTGCACGAACAGGAGCGGCTCGGCGTCCAGGGCCTCAATCTGGTCGGCGATAAGACCGCGGGCGGTCAGCAGGGCCTGGGGGTCAGGGTTGTAGCGGTAGAACGACTGCACGACTCGCCGGCACAGCTCCTCGGGCCGCTGTCGCGGATTCAACCACCAGCCGTCATCGCCAAGGCGCCGCTTGAGATCGGCCAGTCGCTGCTCCAGCACCCACAGGTACTCGTAGTCCTGCAGGCCGTCGCGCATGGCCGACCACCGCAGTGAGCCCATGGGGCCATCCTCGCCGGGGTACATGACCGCGTGGTCGCCCAGCGGATGGGGGCCGGAGATGCCCTCCTCAGTGAAGGGCTCGTCATTGGCGTAGTGGTTCAGGCCCCAGTGCAGGTAGCCGTCGAGATCGTACAGGTACTCGATCCAGTGCAGCGCGCGGACCGCGCTCAGCGGCTGATCCAGGAATCGGTTGGGGTATCGGCCAACCGGGTGGCAGCAGGTGTAGAACCAGAGCTCGATATCCCGCTTCTCGCGCTCCTCGCGGAAGTTCTCCCACCACAGGTTCAGGTGCGAGAGCTTGGGCACCCAGACGTCGAGGGAATCGCCGAAGCCCTCCGCCTCGATGGCCTCGATGATCTTCAGGCTGGGCGCCGCCTCGTGCACCGCGTCGGCGACCTCGCGGTAGCTTGGCACCGAGGGCTGGAAGGGCTCGTCGCAAACGTGGATCATCGCCCGGTCCCCCCAGCCGCGCTCCTGGAGGTGCTCCTCCAGAAGCCCCAGCACGCCACGGAACTTCTCCTCGGTCCTGAGTTCCACGCCCTCGGGGGTCTCGACGGGGAATTCAGCCATGACAACGCGCGTGTCCAGAGCGGTGTGACCGCCGGTGCGCCGCCCGGCGCCCCAGATCTCCATGCGGTCGAAATGGCCGGTGTCGAAGAAGACCTCGGCCCAGCGATCGAAGCGGGACCAGTCGGCCGAGAAGCCTTCGTCTGGGTCGTAGCTGAAGCTGGCCCAACTCAGCCAGTGGCGAAAGATGTTCTGGCGGTGGCGGGCCATGATCTCGGCGAACTTGCGGGCGAGTCTCCAGTACTGCTCTGAGTCGGTCTCAACGGTCTCCTGCCACGGCACGCCGGGGAAGGTGAACCAGTTGGTGACGTGCTGATGGCGCTCGACGGGCACTTCGAAGTCGTGGACTTCCAGGCGCAGAGGCAACTCGGCGCTGCCCCCGTCCCAGTCGATGCGCACTGTGCTCTCATAGCCGCCCGGGGCCGCGTCCCGCGGCAGATCGATCTCGATCCACAGCGGCTGGGTGGCATCAGCGGCGATGTCGAGTTCCGCGGCCTCCCAGAATGGGTCGGGAATGCTCGCCGGTGCCCGCGCGATCATCACGTCCTCGGGCAGGGGGCTGTTGCGGGTGATGTCGATGAAGCGCTCCCAGCGCAGGGGCGGCGCCCGATCGCAGCGCGACCTGCGCGCTGACGATCTCTCCGCGCGCGGCCTCGATCTCGATCGCATCGCCGTCGCCGGGCAAAGCGTCCGGCATGACCTTCGTCAGGCAGTTGACCGGCCAGAGGTAGGTGTCCGCGCGGGCGAGCGAACACAGACCAAGCGCGACAAGCGCGAGAACGCACGTCTCCCATCCATTCATGGCAGACTCTCCTCATGGATGCCTCGGGCGACACCGCAGGTGGGACCTTCGCAGGCCGGGCCCACGGTCCCTCCGTCACCGGCAGCATCCGGGGGGGGCATTCCGGTATCAGGAGTCGCGGCCGAGGACGGCAACCGCAACAGCGGGGGATTCCTGCACGATGGCCGTAGGGCGACAGGGGGACGAATAGGGGGTCGCGAGGTGGAAGGCCAGACAGGACCTCTGCCTCACAGGCTGAAGACTCTCATCACAGGTGGCACCAAGAGGGGGGCAAGAGCAACAGCCTGAACGCTCTCACTGCAGATGGTAGTGGGATGGGGGCAAGCTCGACCCCGCCAGAGTGCCGAATGAGGGCTGTGAGCGTTCACGGGCGCAGGTCAACGCCCAGTTCGACACGATGGGAGGACGCCCATGCGCTCGCTTGCCGTCGTCTCCGGAATGCTGCTGGCGATGGTGATGGCTGTAGCGGCGCTTGCTCAGCAAGACGCCGCGGTCTACATCACCGCCCCGCCGCCACCGTAGCCTCAGAGGGCTGGCAGAGCTTGCTGATGATGTGCTCGGCCGTGTGCCGCTCGCTGCTCATCCATGCTGGCCGCCGCGGTCGCGCTCGGATGCCTCCCAGGCGAACTCGGCAACTGGAGCCATCCGCAGGGCAGACCAGGTGCCGCGAGTAGAGGCAGATCCACACAAGCCAGCGAAGAACTGCAGAACATCCTGCAGAGGAGGACAAGGCGATGGACGAGCACGGTACCGATGGAAGTCCCCTGTTTGGCCCGAGCTATCGCAGAGCGAGTGGGTCCAGGGGCGGAATGTGCGGGCTACTGCTCTCATCTCTTGCGCTCGCGGCTTGCTCCCTCCCCGCCGCCTCGGGCGCCGAACTCGGCGACTACGCCGCTCACACGGACATGCCCCCAGTTCCCACGGATCCGGCGGACTACGAGTCCAAGTGGGACCCCTTCGCGCTGCGCATGGCGGAGACCGGGGAGCCGCTGCAGGTGCAGTCGGAATCAGACGGTGACGTGAGGGTGCTGTCCGGATTCGACAGACTGCCGTGGAACGGACGCCAGATCGCCCGGGACGCCTCGGGTAACTGGCTTGTCGTGATCGAGCAGGATGGGCAGAAGATCCTGCTGGCTACGGGCAGCGGCACATCCGCGAACCCCTACCGGCCGCGCGGCGGGGATCTGCCGGTCATGGAACTGGTGGGAGCCGAGGGTGAAGCGGTCTTCCCCGCGCAGGGCGGAGCGAGCCGCGCCAGCATGGCGATCGACGCCGACAACCATCTACACGTCATCTGGCATGGCGACGACGGGCTGTGGCATGCGGAGGCGGAACTCGGGGACGATGCCGCGCACCTGCGGGAGAGGGAGGCGTGGACGGAACCGCGCCGGCTGGTCGAAGGGGCCTGCCGTCCCGGTGACATCATGTTGAGTGCCGACGGGGATGTGGTGGTGAGTTACGCGAGCGATGACAGGGTCTACTACCAGCCCATATCTGGCGGAGAGCCGGAGTTAGTCTATGCGCCGGGCCCGGGCATGTTCGAGATCGAGCGGCCGGGCGGCACGATCCCGATGTCCGAGCGGGAGTGCCAGGACGCAGTCATGGACCTGGCGCCGGATGGTTCAGTCTACCTCGCCTTTCGGCGGGACCTCGCCATCTGGGTGGCGCGCCGTACACCGGCGGGGGAATGGCTGCCGGCCGAGCGGGTTGCGCGCGAGTATGCGTTCCATCCGTCCATCATGGTCGCCGATGGGCGGCCGCTGGTCACCTTCCTGCACGACGGAATCCGGAGGATACCTCTCGATCTTGAGGAGAACATCAGCCAGCGCGCCGGTGGCGGCTCCACCATCGGCTATGCGACACCCGCCGAAGACGGGTGGCGCACGGGCAGCATTGCCAAGGCCGAGGAGATCGTCGTGCTGCGCCGGGGGATGTGGGCCAACCGGGGTCGCGGCGGGATCTACCCGCAGATCGAGCAGCTCGGCTGGCCGGTGATGTTCCGCGACCGGCACGGCGTGGTGTGGGCGCTCTGGCAGAACACGACGCGGCGGTGGGCCTTCAGCGCGCGGTGGATGGGAGAGGAGTTCGGACAGGTTCACGAATGTCGTGGTCCCTTCAACGCTCCTGCTCTTCCGGTGAACGCGGAGAAACACGCGCCCGCCGACGCCGCCGATGTCGGGCTGCTCTTCTATGCGGCTGCCGCAGGAGGCAATGACCGGGCGATATTCGATCGTCTGCGAATTCCATCGCTCTCAGTTGCCGAGGAGCGCGAGGTGCTCTTCCTGGACTCGCTCGAAGTGGGCGCAACCACCGGGGTCGATTTCGTCCTCAACCAGATGACGAAGCCCAGCCAGTACCCGGCGCTGTCGCCACGCGGAGACAATCGCGTCGTCTGGGGCGCGTCGGTGAGCAAACGCGGGGATACCTACGTGATGGGCTACTCGTCACCCCTCGAGGATGGGACCAGTCGCCACGGGGTTGCCATCAGCAGTGACGGGGTGCATTTCGAGATGGTGGACGAGCTCCCGGAGGGCCTTCCCGAAGCGGAAGAGTCTCCGCTCCGTCCGCTGGCATTCTGGAAAGGGAGCCCGGCGAACAGCCCGCCGTCATACTACGAGAATCCGGACCAGACCGATCCGCGAAAGAAGTACATGCGGCTCGCGTTCTCGACTGAGGATCGAGGGACATACTGGGTCGAGTATTCCCCGGACGGCACGCAGTGGACCGAGCAAGTGCAGACTACTGCTACGGAAGCCATGCGGGAGAGGGGCCGACCGAGCTTCTTCGACCCGGCGGATCCGGAGCGGCCGATCCGCATCTACAGCCGCGTCTACACTGAGACCGGCCGATCCTGGGGTGTGATCTGGACCAGGGACCTGATTAGCTGGTCGGGACTGGAGCACCTGCTGGATCCCGACGACCCCTATGGCAGCGCGCCCGCGCAGTCTGGGATCGGCTCAACCGGCAAGAGCTACACGATGCGCGGACAGGTGTACATGGATTCCGTTGCAGGCAAGGGCGAGGACGAGATCTATGCTACGTCCGTGCGGGTCGCCGAGGGGCTGTACTTCTGCTTCTACTGGCCGGGGCGCACCGGGCGGCCACTGACGGACGTCGGGCTGGCGGTCAGCCGCGACGGCTTCAACTTCACGCGCGTGAAGAACGGGGAACGGGTCCTTCCGGTTGGCCCTCCCGGGGCATGGGACGCGGGCTACATATTCCAGATGTATCCCATGCTCGACGGCGAGATCGTTCGCGTCTACTATCGGGGCACCGCCGGCCGCCGCGAGGGGACAGATGGGTTCGAGCACAACCTTACGGAGATCGGTGTAGCCACGATCCGCGTAAACGGGTGGACGTACTACACGCCACGAGCCGGTCATGACCAGGCGACGGTCACCACCATCCCGGTCGAGTCGCCCCTCGGGGAAAGCAAGGGACTGGCGGTGAACCTTGAGGGCGCCGCCGGACACGAGGGCGCCTTCGCGGTCGAGGTGCTGGACGCCGCTACCGGCGAGCCGCTCGAGGGCTTCGGAGTGGCTGACTGCACCGTCCCGCCAGAGGATGGACTGGCCGTGCCGGTGTCATGGCGTGGGGGCGAGGTGCTGCCGTCCGGTCGAGACATCCGCCTGCGCTTTCACCTGCGCGCGCCGGGAACGCGGCTGTACAGTTTCGGCTTCCGCAGCGATGCCCCCGCATCCCCATGACCGATCGCGGCGTTTCCGCGGCACTTGGCCGTGCTCAGGAGCGGCAGGGCCGCTGGTTCGGCACGATGGGAGGACGCCCATGCGCTCGCTTGCCGTCGTCTCCGGAATGCTGCTGGCGATGGTGATGGCTGTAGCGGCGCTTGCTCAGCAAGACGCCGCGGTCTACATCACCGCCGCCTCGGCGCTCTCCATGACGGCGGCGCCCGGGAGATGGTTCCAGCGCAAGGCGGCCTTCGCAGCGCGTGGCGACTATCTGTTGCTGGCTCCGGCCGGAGTCCCGTGTCCCGATCTGACCATCACCCCCGGGCTCGGCGGCCGCTACAACCTGTACGTCAATCTGCGGGAGATCAACCATCTCTCCGGCCTGCAGCTCAAGCTGAGCCACGAGGCGCTGGCGCACACCATCACGCCAGCGATGGGCACCGAGCAGGTGCACACCAACCGCGAGATCCTGTGGGCCACCGATGTGGACCTTACGGACCAGACGATCCTCATGCGCTACATCGGGCGCATCGTGTACTTCAACTACCTCAAGTTCGTGCCGGTCGCAGCGGATCAGCCGGGCGTGGCTGTTGATCCGGAGCGCGTGCTCCGGGAGCCGCTGTTCGATCTGTGGGAGGAGTGGTCGAGGACACGGGGTGTCGTGCCCGAGGGCATGGCTGAGCTGAAGCACGTGGCGGAGCCGCCGGCGACGCCGGCCGCCGACGATGGCCGCGGCTACATACTCACCGCGCGCCCGTATCTGGACCTCGTCTTCCCGGACGCCATACCGGCGGCCGCGGACGTGGTGTCGGAGTTGCGCGTGGCCGCCACCCGCGGCGAGTATGAGCCTGTGGTCTTCTCCGTGCACGCCTTCCGCGATCTGGGGCCTTGCCGGGTCAGCGTGACTGATCTGAGAGCTGGCCCGCAGACTATCAGCAATGCCGCCATCGACATCGCCTCGGTGGCCTGCCGCAACCTGCGGACGACCTTCCGCGGCAGTGTCTACATGCACGCGCCGGCCTTGCTGCAGGCCGGCCCTCCCGTCACCATCGCGGCCGGCCGGACCCAGCAGTTCTGGCTGACGATCCATGTGCCGGTGCAGACGGCGGCGGGCGAGTACGCCGGGAGCATCACGTTCACGCCGCAGAACGCCGCCCCCTCGAGCCTGGAGCTCATCCTGCGCGTCTATCCCTTCGACCTTGTTGAGCCGCAGGACGTCTCGCTGGGCATGTACGATCAACTGTGGTCGACCACGTCCGATGGGACGTGGTTGCGCGATCGCTTCGCCGACATGCGCGCCCACGGCATGACGACGGTCGGCTATTGCGGCGGCCTTAACGGCGTGATCGACCTGGAAGACGGCGTGGCGCGGGTGCGCTTCGATGGTACGAGCAGGTTCGAGCAGGTCATGGAGGCCTTCCGCGACGCGGGCTTCCCTCGCCCGCTGCTGTGGCTGATGGACGATGATATATGGGCTTGGTGCGCCGAGCAGGCGGCGCCGGGGTCGGCGCAGTTCGACGCTCTCTACCGCCAGGTCATCCAGTCGCTGCTGCAGCAGTCCGACAGGCGCGATTGGCCGGGCATCGTGTTCCAGCCGATTGATGAGCCGGGATCGTACGGGCTACGTCCCAACGCCCAGTACATCGAGAAGTGGGCGGTGCAGTCGCGGCTCATCAAGGAGGCCGGCGGAACCGTCGAGGTGGATCACGTTCCCTTCTCCACAGATGATCCACGGCTGGAGGGCGCACTGGAACGCGCTCTGCCCTTCATCGACATCTTCACCCAGCGCTTCTCCACCAGACCGATCTGGTTCGAGCAGGATGGCTGGTGGTGGGGGAACATGAAGGAGCAGGCTGCCAGGTGGGGCAAGCAGTTCTGGTCGTACAACATCAACAACGCTGCGTTCTTCCCAGAGTTGCCCACGATGCGGCTCGCCTACGGGGTCTTCGTCTGGCACGAGCAGGTGAAGGGCCAGTTGCTCTGGCAATACCAACAGCCCGCCAGCAATCCGCTCAACTGCCTCGACGGCAGCTACACCGACATGATGTACCGCTACCCGGAGATGCCTCACGCGAGCATCCAGGGCGGCCCGTCGCTGATGTGGGAGTGCATCCGCGAAGGCGTGGACGACCTGCGCTACCTGCAGACCTTGGAGCACCTGATCGAGCAGGCCGAGGCAGACGGACAGCACGAGCGCGCGCAGCAGGCGCGCGCAGTGCTGACGCGGCTGGCGGACAGCTTCGACATGGAGCAGCTTCGCGCCAGGAATAGCTACATCGAGTGTCAGTGGGAAGAGATGGTGACGGGCCCTTCTGGAGCAGGCACGGTCAGCGGGAGTTTCAACATCCCCAATGGGTGGGACTTGGCCGACTACGACCGGTGGCGCCGCAGGGTCGCCTACCAGATCGTGCGGCTGGGCGGGGGGCGTTGACGGACGGGCCTCGCGCTACTGGTTGCGCCACGCCCAGTGGTCGGGCACGCGCGACGTGAACTCGGGGCTATCGTCCAGCCGTATGCTCGCGGGTGTCCCGCGCTCGACGATCAACTCGTTGAGCACCTGCGCCACGTCATCCGCGCCCAGGCGGAAACCAGTCCTGTAGACGGCGGCGTGAGGTGGGGGATCGTGTCGCTGAAGGGGACAGTCCAGCCGGGCTCGAACCAGATTGGCGGTCCGCGCCGGCCGACTGCCATCGGGCGGCACCACCCGCCGGGCCGGGACCGGCTGGCGTCGCTCGTACCACTGTGACGAGGTGCGTTCTCATGCGTACCGGATGGCTGTGCCTCGCATGCCTCGTGGCCTGTGCCGCCGCCCCGGCCCAGGGCTGGCGCGAGATCAAGACGCCGCCCACCCGTCGTGACGCCTCGGCGATGTACCAGTTGGCGGGGGTGCTGGACCCGCTCGACGACGCCGCCCGCTGGCAGGCGGCGACCCACGACCAGAGCGCGGGAGCGGTCGTGACGGCCGGAGAGGGCCGCGAGGCAGGGCAGGGGGCCCTGCGGATCAGTTACGGGTTCAGCGGGCGCGACGGGCTGGAGTACGTGGACCTCGCGGGTAGAGCCCCCCTGCCTCTGGACGCCACCGCCCTGGGCTTGTGGATGCGTGGTGGGGGGCACGCCCTCCCTTGTCGCGTGCGCGTTGTGGACGCCGGGGGCGAGTGCTACCAGTACGACATGGGGTCCCTGGTGTCCGGGCGGTGGACCCTTGGGGTGTCGCGGATCGAGGCGGGCCACCACTGGGGCGGTGATGGCAACGGCAGGCTCGATCCGCCGCTGACGCTGGCCTCCATCGTCCTCGACCGGCTGGGCAACCAGTTCCGGGCCACGGGTGAGGCGACGCTCGCGGAGCTGGGCGTCTACCGCGAGGTCCCCGAGCGCCTGACCCCGCACGGCTTGCGGGTGGCCGTGCCGGAAGACCAGGCCCACCTCGTCTACAAGCCCGGCCAGCCGGTTCGTTTGCGGGTGGCTGCCGACGCCGAACTGCCTGTGCCGGCGAGGATCTCGACCCGGCTGGTGGACCCCTTCGGGACGGTCGTGAGCGAGGCTGCGGCCGATCTGCGTCAGGAGCGATCGACGTATCTGACCATCACCCCCGACGCCTCCGGAGCCTACGACCTGATCCTGCGCCTCGCGGGCAGGGAGGATGACCTCGACGGACCCTGGGCCGACTTCCGCTTCGCGGTGCTCCCGCACCTCGCTCCGGGAGGCGATGACAGCCCCTTTGGCGTCAGCACCCACTTCGGCCAGTCCTGGCCATTGGAGATCATGCCGCTGATTGCCCGCGCCGGGATCACCTTCTACCGCGACGAGATCTACTGGAGCGCCGTGGAGCAGACCAGGGACCAGCTGGCCATTCCCGATAAGTGCCGCCGGTACATCCGTCGCGGGGCCGAGCTGGGCCTGAAGCCGCTTGTCATCGCCGATTACGCGAACCGCTTCTATGACGACTACGCGTACCCGGTGTCGCCGGAGGCCCGGGCTGGCTTCGCGCGTTACGCGGGGCTGCTGGCCTCTGAGCTGCAGCCCGAGCTGCAGCATATCGAGATCTGGAACGAGTGGTGCGGCGGCTGTGGCATGGGCGGCAGGCGCGGCACGGCGGAGGACTACGGCCCCACTTACCTGCAGGCGGCTGAGTCCGTGCGCGCGGCCAACCCGCAGGCCATGGTGTGCGGCATCGGCGGCGAGTGGGGCAGCGACCCTCTGCCCGCCATGATGGCCGGGGGCGCGGGGGCCGCCATGGACGCCTTCTCGATCCACCCCTATCACTACCCGCAACTGCCGGGACGGTGGCTGTGCGACCACCTGCAGAGGGCGAGCGCTGGGGGCGCCCGGGCCGCAGGCCGGCCGGTGCCGCTGTGGATCACCGAGATCGGCTGGCCCACGCACATGGGCGGCAGCGGCAGCAGCTTCCTGCACCAGGCCCGCTCCCTGGTTCGCGCCATGGTCATCGCCCTCACCGGTGGCGCCGAGCGGGTCTTCTGGTATGACTTCATGGACGACGGTCGCGATGTGACCTACAACGAGAACAACTTCGGCCTCGTCCACCACCCGGACTTCGCCCTGGCGCCCAAGCCCGCCTACGTGGCCTACGCACACCTGATCGCCCTGCTGCAGGGCCGTCGACTGGTCGTCCAGGGCGTGAGTCGCGGCGGTCTGTGGCGCACGGTCTACGAGGGGGGCGGCACGCGGGTCACCGTCGCCTGGGCGGCCGAGAAGGCCCAGCGCTTCAGCGTCCACCTCCCGCACGGCGCCCGCATCGAGGACATGTTCGGCCGCCCCCTCACCGCCGAGGGACAGATCGAGGTGACTTGGGACCCGGTGTTCGTCATCACCGGGAGTTGATGCCAAGGTCGGGGATGTGCGCACCTGCCTCCCAACAGTCAGGCATGCCCGCATCGTGTCGCACGCATCTCTTGTGCTCGCGGGAGGGGGTACACCGTGAGGCAATCCGTGATGGCCCAGCTCCTGCGCCGGCTGCTGTGGTCGCTGGTCCTCCTGTCCCGCTTCGCGGCAGCCGCCTGGCCTGATCGACGCGCATGCCGCCATACTCGGCGGGCCAGGGATAGCAGCTCTGCTCGGTCACGCCGATCCTCTTGCACACCTGCGCCACCGTCGCGCCGTTGGCGATCTCCACCTCCACCGCACCCCTGAGGGCTGGCAGAGCTTGTTGATGATCGGCTCGGCCGTGTGCCGCTTGCGTTCCATCGTGCTGCCTCCTCCATGGGCCCAGACGCCTCAGATTCTGACATAACACCTGGACCAGTTTGGGGGGGCGAGGCCAGACCTTCGGCCTGACAAGGGACATATGGGAGCCAGTGAGTCACGAACCGAGGAGGATGACATGAGACCATCTGAGGTAGTCCTGTCCGCCATGCTGGTGTGCGTTGTGGCACTACTGAATCCGGGGGCCTGCCGGGGTCAGCCGCAGGCCCGACTGCCGGAAGGAGTGGCCGCGGTGTGGGACCTGGACACGGCCTATCGGGAAGCGACGCCGACCCGCGAACGCGTCTGCATCAACGGCCTCTGGCGCTGGCAGCCTGCAACCGACGGGGACGACGCAGTGCCCGAGGGCAACTGGGGCTTCTTCAAGGTCCCCGGGGGCTGGCCGGGGATCACCGACTACATGCAGAAGGACTGCCAGACGGTCCACACCCACCCGAGTTGGGAGGAGGAGAACCTGGGAGGCGTCACGACGGCCTGGTACCAGCGCGAGATCACCGTCCCCGACGACTGGGCCGGCCGCCGCGTCGCCCTGTATGCGGAGTACGTGAACTCGTATGCCGTGGTCTATGTGGACGGCGAAGAGGCCGGCGAGATCCGCTTCCCGTCGGGCGAGGTGGATCTCACCGCGGTATGCCACCCGGGCGACACACACGTGCTCAGCATGCTGGTCGTCGCCATGCCGCTGAATGCTGTGATGCTGTCGTACAACGACACCGCCTCGGCCAGGGAGGTCAGGGGATCGGTAAGGCGACGCGGCCTGTGTGGCGATGTCTATCTGGTTGGGACGCCCGCCGGCCCACGCGTTACTGACGTGAAGGTGGACACATCGGTCCGCAACTGGGAGATCACCATCGACACAGCTCTGGATGACCTCGCTGCCGATGCGCAGTACGCGCTCCGGGCCGAGATCACCGAGGGCGGACGCGCGGTCACGGAGTTCACGAGCGAGGCGTTTGCGGCAGATGACCTCGAGGCCGGTCGCATCGCGGTCACCGAGGCCTGGCAGCCCGAGAAGCTCTGGGACAGCCACACGCCGGAGAACACGTACGAGCTGAGTCTCTCGCTGCTCGATCCCGCGGGCGGAGTCATGGATGCCGCACACTCCGTGCGCTTCGGGTTCCGCGAGCTGTGGATCGACGGCCGGGACTTCTACCTGAACGGCACCCGCCTCTTCCTCTCCGCCGTCCCCCTGGACAACGCTCAGATCAGCGCGGCGGCCGCGAGCTACGAGGCGGTGAAGGAGAGCTTGCTGCGGCTGAAGAGCTTCGGCATCAACTTCGTCTACACCCACAACTACGGCTGCGAGCCGGGCTCTCACCTGGGCTTCGCCGAGGCCCTCAGGGCCGCGGACGATGCGGGCATGCTCGTCGCCCTCTCCCAGCCCCACTTCGGCCACTACGACTGGGACGAGGCCGACGCGGACCAGACCAACGGCTACGCGCAGCACGCCGAGTTCTACGTGCGGGTCGCGCAGAACCATCCGTCGGTGGTGGCGTACTCGACAAGTCACAACGCGACCGGCTATGCCGAGGACATGAATCCGGACATGATCGATGGCATCATCGACCCGCGCACGACCTCCTGGTCGCAGAGGGGCGCCAACCGGGCCTTGCGGGCCGAGGCGATCATCAAGTCGCTGGACCCGAGCCGCATCGTCTACCACCACTCCTCGGGCAACCTGGGCTCGATGCATACGGTCAACTTCTACCCGAACTTCGTCCCCGTCCAGGAGATGTCCGACTGGTTCGAGCACTGGGCCACCGAGGGCGTCAAGCCCGTGTTCCTGTGCGAGTACGCCGCGCCACTCACCTGGGACTTCTCGATGTACCGCGGGTGGTACAAGGGCAGCCGGGCCTTCGGGAGCGCCGTCGTGCCGTGGGAACTCTGCCTCGCCGAATGGAACGCGCAGTACCACGGCGACCAGGCCTACCGGATCACGGAGGTCGAGAAGACGTGCCTGCGCTGGGAGGCCGAGCAGTTCCGGGCCGGCAACCTCTGGCACCGCTGGGACTACCCGCACGAGATGGGCTCGCGGGACTTCTCCGAACAGTACCCCGTGATGGGCATGTACACCGCCGACAACTGGCGCGCCTTCCGCACCTGGGAGCTGTCGGCGAACAGCCCGTGGGTGCACGGGATCTTCTGGAAGCCCTGCGAGGACGTCGACCGGAGCCGCAAGGAACTCACTGTCGACTGGGAGGGTCTGCAGCGGCCGGGCTTCAGTCCGGACTACATCGACGAGCAGTACGAACGGATGGACGTGGCCTTCGAGCGCGCCGACTGGATCCCCCTGGCCCCGGCCGAGGCCCTGCTCCGGAACAACATGCCGCTCCTGGCCTACATCGCGGGCAAGCCGGACCGCTTCACCAGCAAGGACCACACCTTCTACCCCGGCGAGACGGTCGAGAAGCAGATCGTGGTGATCAACAACTCGCGCGAGCCCGTGAGCTGCGACTGCAATTGGTCCTTCGGACTCCCTCAGCCCGTGGCCGACAGTCGGCAGGTGAGTCTCGGGACGGGGAACCAGGAACGAATCCCCTTGAGCTTCGAGTTGCCCGACGACCTCGCGCCCGGCACATATGAGCTCGCCGCAACCATGGAGTTCAGCAGCGGAGAAACGCAGACAGCCTCCTTCTCGGTTCACGTCGTGCCGCACGCCGATGACCCGGAGGTGGCGTCGAAGATCGCCCTCCTCGATCCGAAAGGCGAGACCGCCGAGCTGCTTCGTGGTATGGGAGTCGACTGCGACATCGTCGATGCGGACGCGGACCTGTCATCGTACGACATCCTGGTGGTCGGGAAGGGAGCGCTCACGGAGAACGGGCCGGCGCCGGACATCGCCCGCGTGGCCGAGGGGCTGAAGGTCATTGTCTTCGAGCAGACGGCGGACGCCCTGGAGAAGCGGCTGGGATTCCGGGTGGCGGCGTACGGCCTGAGGCAGGTCTTCAAGCGGGTGCCGGACCACGCACTCGTCGCTGGGATCGACCTCGAGCAACTACGTGACTGGCGTGGCGGGGCCACGATCCTTCCGCCGGAGCTCGAGTATCAACGAGGATCGGGCAATCCGCCGACGGTGAAATGGTGCGGCATCGACGTGACGCGACTCTGGCGCTGCGGATGCCAGGGGAACGTCGCCTCGGTGCTCATCGAGAAGCCCGCGCGCGGCGACTTCCTCCCGATCATCGACGGCGGCTACAGCCTCCAGTACAGCCCGCTCATGGAGTACCGCGAGGGGCGCGGGATGATCCTTTTCTGCCAGATGGACGTGACCGGCCGTACCGAGGTGGACCCCGCCGCGGAGACGCTGGCGCGGAACATCATCCGCTACGTGGCCGACTGCGAGCCCGCGCCGACTCGCGGGGCCGTCTACGTCGGCGACCCGGCCGGCAGGCGTCACCTCGAATTCGCGGGCATCGCCCCGGGCTCGTACGATGGGGGGGAGCTGTCGGCGGACCAGGCGCTGATTGTGGGACCCGGCGGGGGCCGGGAGCTTGCCGGTAGCGCGGCGGCGGTCGGCGCGTTCCTGGACGCGGGCGGCAACCTGCTGGCGCTGGGGCTCGACGAGGCGAACGCGAACGCATTCCTGCCGTTCGAGGTCAGCATGAAGCAGGAGGAGCACATTGCCTCGTTCTTCGAGCCACTCGGCAGGCGGTCCCTGCTGGTGGGAGTGGGCCCCGCCGACGTCCACAACCGCGACCCGCGCGAGCTGCCCCTCGTCTCGGGAGGCGCCTCCGTGGTCGGCAATGGCGTCCTGGCCGTCCGCGAGACCTCGAACCTCGTGTTCTGCCAACTGCCGCCGCACACAGTGACGAGGGCCCAAGGGGAGGCGCCATCCTTCGTAGTCGATGCGGAGGATGCCGCGGATGGCAGCCAGAGCGCCCTGGTCACGATGGGTTGTGCGACGGGATTCGGCTGTCAGTTCGGCCAGAAGGCAACGGCGGCCGGTGAAGTCGGCAAGACCTACACGTTTGCGGTGCTCGTCAAGGCCATAGCTGGCCCCGTGCAAGCACACCTCGAGATCGAGCGGGGAGGCCCTGGGATCGCGCGCTGAAGACTGAGAGGTTCCCCGTGTCCGAGGACGACTGGACGGAGCTGCACGCGACGTTCAGGGTCGAGCAGCCCTTTGACGAGGGCCGGCAGGCCTACATCGGATGCAACGACGATGGCGGCCGATTCAGGGCCGACATGCTCCAACTCTACGAGGGAGATTATGTCCCGTGGCAAGCGGCGGCTGAGGGACGCGAGAACCTGTTCGCCAACGCGAGTTTCGAGGAGGGGACGGAGCCCTGGTTCTTCCAACATCGAGAGAACCGGAACACCAGGCGCACCTTCCGGCGCGCGTCCTTCATGCTGAGTCGGATTCTGGCGAACATGGGGGTCAGTGCGGAGACTCCGCTGCTCGAGCACTTCTCGAATCCGCCCGGCGGCCGCGGTGACGAAGCCGCCGAGCCGCTCGTCAAGAACGGTGACTTCAGTGTGGATGCCGATGAGGACGGCGTCGCAGATGGGTGGACGTGCGAAGTCACGGGCGAAGGCACATCGCGTGCACGCGAGAGAGTTGAGCCCGGCGCCGAGAAGTGGTGTCAGCGCGCCACCTGCGAGCGGCCCAATGCGGACGGACGCAGCGAGGTGATACTGGTCCAGCAGGGCGTCCCCGTGAAGGAGGGCCAGTGGTATCGGATCTCACTCAGAGCGAGGGCGGAGGGGACCAATGGTGTCAGCGTCGCCATGACGATCGCCAACACGGAGACCTGGCGGTTCTTCTTCGAGCAGGAGGCGTTCGCGCCGGATGAGGAGTGGCGGGACTTCACCTTCCTCGTGCAGCCCAACGACACGGCCGACGCCAACACGCGCTTCCAGATCTGGCACTCGGGCGTCGGGACGGTGTGGTACTCGGATGTTCACATGGAACCCATCGATGCGCCGGACAAAGGGAGGTGGCTGGCCGGGCTCTACCTGGATGAGCCGGAGGAGTGCGACGACCCGTACCGGTTCTTCCGGTGGTAAGGCAATACTGTTCATTTAGAGCGATATGTGGTATACTTCCGGCGCTGGTCATCTTGCCGCCGGAGGTGGGAGACAGATGCCGCGAACGCCTGCCACGTTGCCGGAGGGAGTACGCG
>JALGUI010000749.1 GCA_029820915.1 Candidatus Zipacnadia bacterium
GGCGCGGCCGCCGTCGATTCGCGACAGGCCATCAGCGCGGCCTACTCGCCGATGCCGTAGTACGCTACCTCGCCCTCAATGAGCATCTGCTTCGTCTGCCGGTCGGACTCCTCGAGGTTGCGCTGTATCGGGTGGATGCCCAGCACCGCCAGCACCGCCAGCGCCGCCAGCGTCGGGGCAATGAGCGCGCGCATCCCGCGCAGCCACGAGCGCGCGCGGCCGAGGCGCTGCTCCTCCGGCAGGCGCGCACGCCGGCGCAGGGCGGCGATCCAGACCGCGACCGCCCAGACGGCGAACCCGAGCACCAGGGCGACGGCGGGAGCGATCCAGGCATTGGGGCCGGCATCGGCGGTCTCCGACCCGAGGAGTGTGAGGTAGGGTGTCACCCCGGCGACGGCCGCCGGCAGCACGATCGCCATCAGCAACGCGAACCACCGGCCGTACGTCCACTCCGGCCCGCGCGGGGGCTCGCGCCACCAACGTGACAGCAGCGACGCGAGGCCGATGAGCACACCGACGTTGATCATCGCCGCCAGCATCAGCCACGCCATCAGGCCCAGCGGCGCCGCGCTCGCCCAGAACTGGCGCATGATGTTGGCGACCATCTCCTGCGACACCTCGCGCGTGTCCTCCCGCCAGCGCTCGGTGGCCGCCACCTCCTCCCGGTAGACGGCGGCCAACTCCTCCCGCCCGTGCTCGCTCAGGTATCCGCACAGGCCCTCGGTGCGCAGGCGTCTTCGGCGCTCGTTCTCCTCACGGGTCGCCGCGCAGCCTTCGGCCCCGGGCGTCCAGTCGGGCGACGAGGCGGCGATCATCACCACGGCGCCGCCCATCATCCCGTCCATCATCGTGTACGCGCCGGCGCGCATCAGCCGCCCCGCGTGGATGATCGCCTCGTAGCACAGGATGGCCTGCCGGTGATTGCCGACGTGGCGGAACTCGTCGCCCAGGGCCACGAGGCGCCTGGCGAGGTCACGCGTGGGAGCCCCCAATGATAGCGCGCTCCCCGCGCCCATGGCGATCGCGGCGGACCCGCGGGTAGGCGCGGGGATTGAGCCCTGCTCGACCAGCTCAACGAGCGCCCGCGCGGCCTCGCTCTGGTAGGTCGAGAGGCCGCTCTTCCCCAGCGCCGCCGCGACCTCCGCCAGCGCCGCGTCGCTGCTGCCTTGCGCCAGGGCGGCCCACGCCAGGAGGTAGTCGGCCGCGGCGTTGCCGGGGTCGAGGGAGCGGACCTGTTCGGCCTGCTCGCGCATCGCGTCCAGAAGCTGCTGCTGGTCGGGGGCCAGCTCCTGCTCCGCCTCCTCCTCGCCAAGCGATACGTCGCCGACGCGGTCGGCGAGGAAGAGCGCGTAACGCATGCGCGGAGCCGGGGCCTCCGGCACCCGCCTGATGGCCTCCTGGTAGGCATCGTCCACGTCCCGCACCGACGGCGCCGGTCCCCAGAGCCGCTCCTGCTGCGCGAAGGCCTCGGGCGAGGCGTACTGCCGCACGCCCTCCGACTGCCCAAGTCGTGAGCGAGCGAACTCGGCGGCAGCCAGCCACAGCTCGGCGTTGTCGCGATGGCCCGTGGCAACTTCGATGGCCTGGTCCACGGTCAGGTACTGCCGCGACGTCGCGCTCGGCACGATCTGCACGACGGCCCGCCGGATGGTCGGGACGACCCCGGCCAGGATCGCGGCAAGCAGGAGCAACGTAAGCGTCAACCGTGCGGAGTTCATCGTGATTCCCCCAGGCGACGGAGTCGGTTCTGCCTTCGACGCCACTCGCGCCGCACCTCTGCGCATGGAGGGAAAGGCGGTGCACGCGGCGCACCGGCCGGTGGCGCGAAGGCGTTGACGGGCAGGTATCGGGAGGCGGACCATGGACAGGCGACAGGCGTCCGACGAGACGCGGCCCAACATCCTGTGGCTGCGACGAGTACGCGGACACCCCGCACCTCGACGCGCTGGCCGAGCGCGGCGCGATCTACCGCAATGCGTGGTCGAACGCACCCGTGTGCGCACCCGCGCGCACCTGCATCATCACCGGCTGCTACGCGCCCTCCGCCGGCGCCGAGCACATGCGCAGCTTCCTGCCTATCTCGCGCGCCATGCCCATGTACCCGCAGCTCCTGCGGGAGGCCGGCTACTACTGCACCAATAGCTCGAAGGAAGACTACAACCTCGCCAAGCCCGGTCAGGTCTGGGACGAGTCCTCCGGCCAGGCGCACTGGCGCGATCGCGCCGAC
>JALGUI010000057.1 GCA_029820915.1 Candidatus Zipacnadia bacterium
GCGCGCCCTGCTCCACTTCGAGATGTTCCCGTTCTGGAGCGCGTTCTTCACCGAGCTGGGCGCGCGGGTGGTGCTGTCGGCGCGTACCAACAAGGCCATCGTCCACCGCGGCGCGGAGCGCTCGGTCGCGGAGATGTGCTTCCCGAACAAGGTCAACCTCGGCCATGTGCTGGACCTCCTCGACAACAAGGAGATCGACTACCTGTTCCTGCCCAGCGTCATCAACCTGCCCTGCCCGGACGAGCGCATGACCGACAGCTTCGTCTGTCCGTACATCCAGAGCGTTCCCTATCATCTCAGGTCCGCCATCGACTTTGACGAGTACGACGTGGAGCTGCTGGAGCCGCACCTGTGGATGGCACAGGGCGATAAGCACTCGTCGCGCCAGCTCGAGGAGGTCGGGCGGCGGATCGGCGCATCGCCTCGTCAGGTGCGGGCCGCGGTGGCGAAGGGCTCGGAGGCGATGGAGCGCTTCGAGCAGCAGGCGCAGGAGCGCGGTCGCGAGGTGCTCGATCAGCTCGGCAGCGATGAGCGCGCGATCGTGATCGTCAGCCGCTCCTACAACGGCTGCGATCCGGGCGCGAACCTGCAGATCCCCCAGAAGCTGCGCAAGATGGGGGTCCTCGCCATCCCCATGGACTTCCTGTCCCTCGACGACGTGCGCCTGCCCATCGACTGGTTCAACATGTACTGGCGCTACGGCCAGAGGATCATGTCATCTGCGGAGATCATCGCAAACGATGATCGGCTCTTCCCATTGTACCTCACCAACTTCGGCTGCGGCCCCGACTCGTTCATCATACAGTTCTTCCGCGAGCGGATGGGGGAGAAGCCGACGCTGATCATCGAGGTGGACGAGCACTCGGCGGACGCGGGGATGATCACGCGCTGCGAGGCGTTCCTCGACTCGCTGGCGGCGACGCGCGGCCGCGAGTTCGAGAAGGGCCGGCATCGACGGCGACTCGCGCCGCGTCATGCTCATCCCGAACATGAGCGACCACGCGCACGCTCTCGCCGCGGCCTTCCGACAGCAGGGCATGCCGGCCGAGGTGCTGCCCGAGCCGGACGAGGAGACGCTGATGTGGGGCCGGCGCCACACCTCGGGCAAGGAGTGCTTCCCGGCCATCGTGACCACGGGGGACATGGTGAAGTTCGTCAAGCGCCCGGACTTCGACCGCGACGGGTACGCGTTCTTCATGGGCGGCTCCGGCGGGCCGTGCCGCTTCGGCCAGTACAACACGCTCCAGCGCATGGTGCTCGACGACCTGGGCTTCGAGGACGTGCCGATCTACGCCCCCCACCAGGGCCGGCACTTCTTCGATGACATGGGTATCGTCGGGCGTGACTTCCTGCGCGCGGCGTGGCGGGGCATGGTCGCCGTGGACATGATCTTCAAGGCGCTGCTGGAGGCGAGGCCCCATGAGACCGAGGCGGGCGCCGCCGAGGCGGCCTACCGCGCCAGCCTCGACGACCTGCTGGACGTGGTCCTCCAGCGCGGCGACCTGGTCCGGTCGATGGTGCGCGCAAGGCGGCGCTTCGACAAGGTGCCCATCGACCGCTCGCAGCCCAAGCCCGTCATCGGGCTGTCGGGCGAGTTCTACGTGCGCGCCAACGCCTTCAGCAACCAGCATGTGATCGACAAGATCGAGGCGCTGGGCGGCGAGGTATGGATGGCGCCGGTCTTCGAGTGGTTCCTGTACCGCAACTTCCGACGCGACATGCGCGCGGCGCTCGACGGCGACCTGCTCTTCCGCGTCAAGAACCGCATCGAGGACGAGGTCATGACGCGCGACGAGCACGCGCTTGCGCGGCCCTTCCAGGGCCTGCTGCGCAACTTCCATGAGCCACCGACCGGCGACGTCCTCGACATGGCCGAGGGCTATGTCCACCGCTCCTTCGAGGGTGAGGCGGTCATGACGGTGGGCAAGGCCGTGGACTTCATCGACAAGGGCCTGCACGGCGTGGTCAGCGTGATGCCCTTCACCTGCATGCCCGGCACGATCTCACACGCGATCCTCAAGCGCGCGCGCGCCGAGCACGGCGACTTCCCGTTCCTGAACATGGTCTACGACGGCAACGAGCAGGCCACCGACCAGACGCGGCTTGAGGCCTTCATGCACCAGGCGGTGGGGTTCATGAAGCGCCGCGGCCCGGTCCACGCCGACCGCGACGAGCTGCCCGCGGCGAGTCACTGAGGAGCGATCCGACACGGGAGTCAGCGAGAGGCGAGGCCACGGTGGCCTCGCCCCTCGTATTGCTCTGACCGCGTAGCCCTACGCCTCGAGCGACGGACAGCGGACCCAGGGAAGCCGCTCGTGCACGGTTCGGTAGAGGCGTCGGTCCTCAGTCCACAACTCGCAGCGAAGGTCGTGAGCGACCGCCAGATAGGTCGCGTCATAGACGGTCGGCAGGTTGAGGTCCAGGACGAACCGACTCCAGATATCCTCGGCGCGGTCCTCCAGCACAACGAGTTGGACCGGCAGCGCGAGGATCTCCTCCCTGATGAGGCCGGCATTCCCATCCGACAGTCGCTGTGTGACCATTGCGCGCCGGAGCGCGTTGAGGCATTCCCACAGGAACAGCGTCGGCGCAAAGACCTCGGTGTCCGCGTGCTGCCACGCCGTCAGGAGCGCCGTGGCCTCGGCGCTCTCCTCGTCCGGCATGATGTGCGCGATGTACAGGGAGGCATCAACACAGACACGATCGGCCACCGCCGTCGTCACAGCCGGCCCTCCTCGATCGCGTCGTGGATCCAGCCCTTCGGGAACGGCTTGCCACCGCGGTCGGCCAGCACCGCCTCGCGGATCTCTCTCGTCCGGTCCAGGAACTCCTTCGTCAGCCGAGGGGCGTTCGTCAGGCCTCTGGCGCGCCCGGCGTATGTGTCGTCGCGCAACTGCCTCACTTGATCCCGGGTCATGGTGCGCAACGGGGCCCGCTCGCCAATGTGCCCAAGCGACTCACGCTCGATCCATCGGTCCAGTACGGGTCTCGACACGCGCCAGACGTCATCAAACAGCCTCAGCGCCGGCAGGCCCCGCTCCTCGATGAGCCGACGCACCTGGTCCGCGGTCACTTGCAGGTGCTCGGCTACCTGCTCTACTGTCATCACGTCGCGCGTCCCGGTTGCCATGCGGCTCACCACCCGACTCGCATATCCAGTGACTCGCTACCATTATACCCGGCCGGCACTGCCTCGTCCACGTGATCAGGCGCCGCCGCGTTGGCGCAACAGCCGCCGCGCCAGCGCCAGCGCCCCCTCGCGGGTCGTGATGTCGCGGTCGGCGTACGCCTCCGTGATGGCGTCGAGCAGCTCACCGACGATCGGGCCCTCGGCGATCCCCAGCTCGCGCATCAGCTCGTTGCCGCTGATGAGGGTCGGCCGCTCGCGGTGCTCGCGCAGCCAGTCGAGATAGCGCACCAGCATGTCGTCGAAGACCTCGTAGATGCGCCCGCGCTGCTCACGCAGGCTGGCCGGGCCGCGGCAGGCGGAGCGATCGCCGGCGGCCAGGATCAGGAGCCCCACGGCCGCGGGTTCGGCGTCGCGCATAAGCCGCCGGATGGCGCGCAGCGTGACCACGCTCGACAGCCTCCGGCCCTCCGCCTCGGCGGCCATTCCGGCGTTCGCCAGCTCCAGCGGTCGCATGTGCAGGCGGATCATGCGCACGACCTGCCGCCGCAGGTGCGTGGGCAGCGCCACCGCCTCGGCAAGCCGCAGGAATATGCGGGCGCTCGAGTCCGCGTGGCCGACGAAGCGGATGCGTCCCTCCTCGACCGACCGGCACTCGGGCTTGCCCGCGTCGTGGAAGAGCGCGGCCATGCGCACCGCGGCGCGGTTGACGGGCGACCCAAGCCACGCCTCGACGGCCTCCGCCGACCGCGGGAGGATAAGGGCCGGCTCGTTGATGACCCGCTCGACCTCGTGCAGCGCCAGCAGCGTGTGCCCCAGCACATCGAGATGGTGGTAGCCGCCCTGCTTGACGCCGCGCATCGCCGCCAGCATCGGGAAGAAGCTCTCCAGCGCCCCCAGGTCCTCGGCGGCCTGCACCGCGTCGGCGGCGCGCGGGGCCGCGAAGAGCTTCAGCAACTCCTGGCCGATGCGCTCGCCGGGGACATCCCGGATGCCGGGGGCGAGCTCCCGGATCCACCCGCCGGTCTCCGCCTCGATGGCGAAGCCCAGCTCGGCCGCGAACCTGAAGGCGCGCAGCGTTCGTAGCGGGTCGCGTGCCGGCGCGTCGCGCGCCGGCGCCCGCACCAGGCGGCGCTCGAGGTCGTCCACGCCGCCCGTCGGGTCCAGCAGGTGGTCGGCGCCGCGCACGTCCCAGGCGATGGCGTTGATGGTGAAGTCGCGGGCGCTCAAGTCCTGCTCGACGGTCGGAGCGCGCAGCTCGACGAAGTCAACGAAGCCCTCGGGGTCGCCGGGGTGGAGGATGAGGCGCGCGGTCGGGAAGTCCTCGTGCAGGATCACCGCGCGCAGGTCATGGTCGGCGGCGAACCGGCGGGCCAGATCGATCATGCCGCGTCCCGCCAGGTCCCAGTCGCCGACGGGTCGGCCCAGAAGGATGTCGCGCACCGCGCCCCCGACCAGCAGCAGCTCGTAGCCGCGCGCGATGGCCGTCGAGGAGAGCTCGCCGCGCAGGGGGTCGCTCAGCCACGCCCGCTCGACGGTGGCTGCGCGCTCGACGTCCGCGTGGGCCCGCTCAGGAGCCATCGGCGTCCACCGGCAGGCCGACCGCCTGGCGGAGAGCCTGCACCTGCCCGTCGGTCAGCGGCCGGACCTCGCCCAGCGACAGCTCGCCGAGCCGCAGCGGGCCCACGGCCACGCGCTTGAGGCGCCGGACGGGATGGCCGATGGCCTCGCACATGCGCCGCACCTGGCGGTTGCGGCCCTCGGCGATGGTAACGCGCAGCCGGCTCTCGCCGCCGCCGCGAGCGATCAGCATCGCCTCGGCGGGCTGCGTCGGCCCGTCCTCGAGCGCGATCCCGGAGCGCAGCAACCGCAGCTTGCCCTCCGGCGGCGTGCCCTCGACGTCGGCCAGGTACTCCTTGGCGACGTGATGACTCGGGTGTGTGAGGCGCTGGGCGAGCTCGCCGTCGTCGGTGAGCAGCAGCAGGCCGGTGGTGTGCCGGTCGAGCCGGCCGACGGGGAAGACGCGCGTGCGCAGGCCCTCGGGCACGAGGTCCATCACGGTCGGCCGCCCCCGGGGGTCGTCGCGCGTGGTGACGTAGCCGGGCGGCTTGTTGAGCATCAGGTAGACGTGCCCGGCGGGCGGATCGATGCGCCGGCCGTCCACGCGGATGTCGTCATCCGGACCGGCCTTCGCGCCGAGCTTCGTCACGGTCGCGCCGTTGACGCTGACGCGACCCTGGCGGATGAGGTCCTCGCAGGCGCGGCGGCTACCGACCCCGGCGCGCGCCAACAGCTTCTGCAAGCGCTCCATGCGCCAACACCCCCACGGCCAGCGCAAGCACGGCGGCCATCGCACCCAGCGACCACTGCTCGTCGATGATGATGGCCCACGGCGACCGCGGCACGTCTTCGAGGGCGATCAGGTCCACCGACCGCGTGGTGCCGTCCGGCATCGCCATGCCGAGGCCCCCGATCACCTGTCCCGCCCGCACCGGCGCGTCGCAGACATGGTCGAGGAGCATCGGGTCCTCCGGCTGCCGGGTGCGCGGCAGGACGGCGATGACGTCCTCGGCGGCCCGGGCGTCCACGGCGTCCCTGACGCCCCGGCGCACCTCGATGCTCGCCCTGGTCACTTCCCGCGAGACCAGCGCGACCTTGTAGTACGAGTTGAACCCCCACTGCAGGAGCATCTGGGAGTCCATCCAGGCGTCCTTCGCGTCGAGCACGACGCAGACGAGCCGCCAGCCGTCCACGTAGGCGCTGGCGGCCAGGCAGCGCCCGGCCTGCCTGGTGTAGCCGGTCTTGATGCCGTCGCAGGCGTCCCAGCGCTCGACAAGCTGGTTGCGGTTGACCAGCTTGCGGTCACCCGCCCGGCCCGGCCAGGGCACCGTGGCCTCCCTGAGGCGCACGATGGGCCGCAGCTCAGGGCGGCCCATGACGTGCAGGCCCAGGATCGCCATGTCGCGGGCGGTGGACAGGTGGCTGTCATCGTGCAGGCCGTGGGGGTTGACGAAGTTGGTGCGCGCCATGCCCAACTCGACCGCCCGCCTGTTCATGAGATCGACGAAGGCCTCAACCGAGCCGGCGACCGACTCGGCGCAGGCGGTGGCGGCGTCGTTGGCGGAGGCGAGCATGGCGCCCGTCAACACGTGCCTGAGCTTGATCTCCTCGCCCGCCGCCAGGTGCATGGTGGTCTCGCCGACGGCCGCCGCGCGGCTGCTGACCACAATCGTGCGGTCCAGGTCCCCGCTCTCGGCCACGAGGAGCGCCATCATCATCTTGGTGAGGCTCGCGACCGGCCGCTGCTCGTCGGCGTTGTGCTCGTACAGCACCTGACGCGTCTCGGGGTCGATCAGGATCGCGGCCGCGCACTCAAGCTGCGGCGGAGGCATGTCCTGCGCCCGGCATGGGGCCGCCACCAGCAGCGCGCACAGCGCGAGCGTCGCCCCGGCTGCTCCCTGGCTCACTCCCACCCGTCCATGCGGCACGGTGCGACCGTCCCTTCACTGAGCTTCGTCGGCAGCGTCCACGTCGCCCGGCTCGGGCTCCTCGTCGAGCGCCCTGGCCCGCTCCGGCTCGGCCTCAGCGTCGGCAGGCTCCTCCTCGACCCGGCCGCCGACGAGCCCACGAAGCTGCTCCCCGAAGTCGGCATCGACCGGCGACAGCTCCGGCAGCTCGCCCAGGTCGTTGAGCCCGAAGGTCGAGAGGAAGTGGGCGGTGGACACGAGCAGGAAGGGCCGGCCCGGCGCGTCCTTGCGGCCCGCGATCTCGATCAGGCCCTTCTCGAGCAGGCTGTTGACCGAGCCGGTCGAGTTGACGCCGCGGATCTCGTCGATCTCCGGCCGGGTGATCGGCTGCAGGTAGGCGACCATGGCGAGCGTCTCCAGCGCCTGCGGTGACAGGCGATCGGGTTCCGGCTCGCGCAGCCGCTGGACGTAGCCGGCGAAGCGCGCCCGGGTGGCGAGCTGGTAGCCTCCCGCGAGCTGCACCACCTGCAGAGCCGAGTCATCGAACAGGCCGGCCAAGTCCGCCACCAGCACCTCGACGTCCTCGACGGGCACGTCCAGCACCAGGGCGATGCGCTCCGGGTTGCACGGGCCCTCGGCGGCGAACAGCACCGCCTGTAGCGCCCGCACCTTCTCGTCACGGTCGTACATCACGCCTATCTCGCTTCCTCTATCCCGGTGAGTTGGAGTTCGATGCGGCCACGGGGCTGCTGTTGCGCGACGCGCAGCTCGCCGCGTCGGATCATCTCCAGCACCGCCAGGAAGGTGACGACGATGAACACTCTGGTCGAGCCTTCGGGCACCAGCTCATCAAAGTGGATCCGGCGCGAGCCGCGCAGGCGCAGGCTACCGACAAGCTGATCGATGCGCTCGCCGACCGTGATCTCCTCGCGTTCGACCTGGTGCGGCGGCGGCTCCTTGGCGCGGCGCAGCATCTCGTGCACCGCCGCCACCATGTCGAAGACCGACACGTCCTCCAGGGGCACGACGCCCGCACCCACGGCGTCGTCGGCGGTCAGCGGACGCAGGTAGATCTGCTTGCGCGCCTCCTGCGCCTCGGCGAGCATCTCCGCGGCCTCCTTGTACGTGCGGTACTCGGCGAGCCGTCGCGCCAGCTCGACCGCGGGTTCCTCCTCCTCGATCTCTTCGTCGTCCGGCGCCTCCTCCCGCGGCAGCAGCGCCCGCGACTTGAGCAGCAGCAGCGTCGCCGCCATCACGATGAACTGCGAGGCCACCTCGATGTTGATCTGCCGCATGGCGCCCAGGTACTGCAGGAACTGGTCGGTGATGCGAACGATGTCCACCTCGGACGCCCCGACCTCCTCGCGCCTGACCAGGTGCAGCAGCAGGTCGAGCGGCCCCTCGAAGATCTCGATCCGCACGGGGTAGCCCTGGAACCGATCGAATTGCGCTGTGAGATCGCGGACGGGCAGCTCAATCACTCACCGCCGGCCGGGGCGATGACCGTGTAGTCTGCGAGCAGCAGTGCCGACGGCCCGGCGCTGCCGACCACGTCGCACACGGTCACCTCCGGCCCCAGGATCGACTCGCGCAGGCCGGGCCGCACCCGCTCCACGCGGCATTTGTCGTCGATGATGCTCTCCTCTACCGCGCTGCGCGTGACCGTGCACTCGGCGCCGAGCGACACGTTCGGCCCGATGCGGCTGTCCTCGATGACGCAGTCGGTGCCGATCAGGCAGGGCCCGACGATCTCGGAGCGCGTCACGCGCGCGCCGGCCGCGACGTGGATGTCGCCCGTCACGGTCGAGGCGCCATCCACATCGCCGTCGATGCGCCGGTCGAGCAGCCCGAGGAAGTACCGGTTGGCCGACAGCAGCGCCTGCGGCGATCCGGCATCGGCCCAGAAGCCGTCGGTGACGTGGCAGCCGACCGTGTGACCGTGCCGCACGAGGTAGTCGATGGCGTCGGTGATCTCCAGCTCGCCGCGTGCGGACGGCTCGATGCTGTCAACCGCCTCCCAGATCTCCGGGCCGAACCCGTAGACGCCGACGATGGCGAGGTCGCTCGGTGCCGGGGGCTTCGGCTTCTCGACCAAACGCGTGACCACGCCGTCCTCCATGACCACCACGCCGAAGGCGCTCGGATCCTGGACCGGCTTGACCACCAGAGACGCGTCCGCCTGTGACGCCATGAAGCCGTCGGCGAACTCGGTCACCACGCCGCGGTTGAGCAGGTCGTCGCCGAGGTACATCAGGAAGCGCTCGTCGCCGAGATGGTCCCCGGCACAGCTCAGCGCGTGCGCGAGGCCCCGGGGCTCCGGCTGGACGGCGTAGGCCGCCGTCATCCCCCAGCGTGACCCGTCGCCGACGAACTCGCGCAGCCTGCGGCTCTCGACGCCCACGACCATGACGATGTCGCGCACCCCCGCGTCGGCCAGGTCGGACAGCACCCAGTCGAGCACGGCCCGCCCGCCTACGGGCAGCAGGTGCTTGGGGCGCGACCAGGTCAGCGGTCGCAGCCGGGTGCCCTCACCCGCGCACAGCAGGACGGCCTTCATCGGCTGGGGGCCTCCTCGTTACCTCGTCGAGTCCAGGCTCATGGCACCGCGGACCTCGGCCATCGTGTCCGCCGCCACGGCGCCCGCCTTCTCGGCCCCCTCACGTAGCACCCGGTGCACGAGGTCCAGGTTGCCCGCCAGCTCGGCCCGGCGTTCCATCACCGGGCCAACGGCCTCGATGAGGCGTTCCGTGGCCTCGAGCTTGCACTGCACGCAGCCGAGCTCCCCGGCCTCGCACTGCATCTTGATCTCGTCGAGGCGCGCCGGATCGTTGTACATGCGCTGGTAGACGAACACCGGGCAGCGCTCCGGATGGCCGGGGTCGCCCATGCGCAGCTTCTCCGGGTCCGTAAACATGGACTTCATCTTCCGCGCTACCTCGTCCAGTGTATCGGACAGATTGATGGTGTTGTCGTAGGACTTGCTCATCTTCCGCCCGTCGATCCCCGGCACGGCGGCGAACTCCGCCAGTAGCGCGTCGGGCTCGGGGAAGATGCCGCCGAAGAAGTTGTTGAAGCGGCGCACGATCTCGCGCGTGAGCTCAAGGTGCGGGAGCTGGTCCTCGCCCACCGGCACCACGTTGGCCTTGTACATGATGATGTCCGCGGCCTGCAGGACCGGGTAGCCCAGCAGCCCGTAGCCCGGCCCGGCACCGTCACTGAGGTTCGCGATCTGATCCTTGTAGGTCGGGCAGCGCTCCAGCCATGACACCGGCGTGACCATGCCCAGCAGCAGGCACAGCTCGGCGTGCTCCGGGACGTGAGACTGCACGAACAGCGTGCTGCGTTCGGGGTCCAGCCCCGACGCCAGCCAGTCGATGGCGATCTGCTCGATGCGCTCGGGCATGTCCGCGGTGTCGTCGTAGCCGGTGGTGAGCGCGTGCCAGTCGGCAATCTCGAAGAAGCAGTCATACTCGTCCTGCAGCGCCGCCCAATTGCGCAATGTGCCCTCGTAGTGCCCTATGTGCAGCAGGCCGGTCGGCCGGTGTCCGCTCAGGATGCGCCCCTTCTTGCCCAACACGATCACTCCAGGTTAGAAGTGAATAAGTTGCCACAGGTCATGGCCGGTCAGAAGATAGCCCAGCACGTCCACCGGCGTCCAGATCAGGACGTCGGCCAGCGGCGTGAAGATGATCACCAGCAGCAGGATCATGCCCCAGCGCTGCGAGAACTCGGCGAAGCGGCGCGCCTTCCCCAGCGGGAGCAGGCCCTGCACGACCGCCGCCCCGTCGAGCGGGCCGACGGGCAGCAGGTTGAAGAACGCCAGCATCAGGTTGATGAGCACGATGAGTGACAGCGGCCCGACGTAGTCCCCCGCGAGGCCGAAACGAATGGGCAGCCCCGCGATCACAGCGGTCAGGATGTTCGCCACCGCGCCCCACGCCGCGACCGCCACGAAGTCCCGGCGCGGGCGCTTGAAGTTCAGCGGGTTGATCGGCACCGGCTTGCCCCACCCGATCCCGAACAGCAGAATCATCGTGGTGCCGACCGGATCGTAGTGATCCAGCGGGTTGAGCGAGACGCGCCCGTGGGCGCGCGGCGTGGCGTCGCCGGCCATGTCCGCGCGCTTGGCGTGCGCGAACTCGTGGACGGTCAGCGCGATGGTGATCGCGACCAGCCAGCTCAGGATGAAGGGCAGCATCGACTGCAAATCCTGCCCTGACAGGAGCATCCGAATGAACATGGTGTCCCCGGTCTACGTGGTCTCGCCCGGCGCCTCATCGCTGAGCACGCCGAGCGCTGTGTGAAGCTGTTCGTCCCTGTCCGCCCCGCGGTCGAGCCTGGCGACCAGCGCCGCCGTCAGAGCGTCAGAGAAGCTCGGCCCCGGCCGATATCCCGCGGCGATCAGGTCGGCGCCGGTGATGTCGGCGGAGATGTCACGCAGCTCGCGCCAGTAGCGCTCGAGCCCGCTCCTGGCCTCGGGCTG
>JALGUI010000750.1 GCA_029820915.1 Candidatus Zipacnadia bacterium
CGCGAGATGATCCTGGGCATGGGCCCGGCGGCTATCACACTGGTGGCCACCTGTGTCGCCGCGATGTTGCTGTCCCTGATGCCCGACGCCACGCTCTTCGTGGCGGCGATGCTGCTTGGGGTCGTGGCCTCCGCCACGGGCCTGCGTCTGCGGCGCCCGGCGTGGGCGTTGGTTGCCGTCGTCGCCGTGATCGCCGTGGGGCAGATCGCCCGCCACAGCATCGACGTGCGCCGCATGAGGCCGGAGTGGTACCGGGCGGGGGAGGATCGCGCCTTCGCCGAGGTGGCACGGTGGGCCGACGCGCACACGCCGCCTGACGCCCGCTTCATCACCCCGCCGTGGCTCGAGGGCTGGCGATGCCTGAGCCGCCGCGGCACGCTCGTGCAGTACCGCGACGGCTCGGCGATGCACTGGGAGGTGGGCTTCGAGGCCGGCTGGTGGGAGCGGCTCAGGGCGCTGAACTGCGCCGTCTACTACCGCGAGAGCGGCCTGGCGCCGGAGCTGCAGCGCCGCTACCTGGCCCTGACGCCGGCGGAGCTGGCATCGGCCGCCAAGCGCTTCGACATCGACGGCTACGTCGTCATGCCCACGACGTGGCCCCATGGGCAGGACCTGGTGGCCGCCCACGCGAATGTTGGGTACAGGGCCTTCGCGATCGACGAACTCAGGCACGCGGCGGAACACTGAGCGAAGGGAGGCCCGGCATGGCCAGGCTCAACCTCCAGGTCGGCCCGTGTCGTCGGAGGGAGCTTCCGACGTTGCGGGAGATGCTCAACGACGTGTTCATCACCGAGCGCGGCGCCCGCGGCGACCTGTTCGACTTCGCCCCGCTGCTGTACTCCGAGGCGAACCTCGAGAACCTGCGCGTGGTGCGCATGCGCGGGCGCATAGTCGGTCACGCCGGCATCCTGCCGCGGCCGATCCGTTGGCGCAGCCAGGTCCTGCGCGCCGGGCTGATCGGCGGCGTGTGCGCCCGCGAGGACCTGCGCGGCACGGGCATCGGGACCCTCGCCATGGAGAACGTGGCCGAGCGCATGGCCGAGCTGGACCTCGACTTCGGCGTGCTGTGGACGGGTAGCGGGGGCTTCTATGAGCGCCTGGGCTGGCGGCACGCGGGCGGCATCGCCGTCATGCGCATCGCCGAGGCCGCCGAGGCGGGGGAGGTGCGTCACGAGATCATGCCCTTCGCCGGGAGTCCCTTCGAGCCCGAGGACCTCCACGAGTTGCACGAGGGCGCCGCCCGCACCGAGGTGATCCGCACGCCCGAGGAGACGCGGATCGCGCTGACCAGCGCCGGGCGCGGCGCGCTGCTTGCCCTCGAGGGCGGGCGGCTGAACGGCTACGCGGCGCACACGCAGGGCGACGTCCGCGAGATCGAGGGCGACTCCGAGGCCTGCGTATCGCTGCTCACGCACGCGGCAGGGCTCGGCCACCGGCTGTGCGTCTTCCCGCTCAATGATCCGCGCATCCCGGAGGTCGCGGCCGCGCTTCCCGTGGACGTGGAGCGCCGGCCGCTGGGGATGGTGCTGATCGTTGACCGGGAGGGGCTCGTCGGCAAGATCGAGGCGGAGACCGGGCACTCGGCGCAGGAGCTGGGCATCGGGGAGGACCTCGACGACGAGGCGCTGCTCGCGCGCGTCTTCGGCGACGAGAGCCGCGAGCCGACCGACGACCCGCTGCCGCTGGACGTGCACATCGGCTACCTGGATCACGTGTGAGGTGGGGCAGCCGTCCACGCAGGCACCCTCCGGCGTAGGCCGGGCTTCCAGCCCGGCACCGTTGCCGCACGTGGATGACGAACGGCCGGGCGCCCTCGCCCGCCGACGGCCGACCAATGCGGGGAGGCAACGACCGATGCGTCAGGCCATCGCGGTGAGCACTGCCGCGCTGCTGCTGTCCGCCGCCGACCAATGCGGGGAGGCAACGACCGATGCGTCAGGCCATCGCGGTGAGCACTGCCGCGCTGCTGCTGTCCGCCGCCTGGGCTATCGCCGCCGATGGCTGGCCGCGCGTGCCCGAGCGCACGCTCATCTACTACGGCTGGGGCGCGCCCAACAGCACGTGGTTACCCGAGCACCTCGCCGAGATCGAGGCCATGCCCTTCGACGCCGCCGGCGTCACCATCGCCCTTGACCGCCGGGCCTGGCTGGACGGCACCGACGTCAGCACCCAGAACAAGCTCGGCCGGCACTTGTTCGGGCCGGACGCCTTTGATCTGCAGACCTTTGCACCTGCCATCGAGGACCTGCGCAC
>JALGUI010000751.1 GCA_029820915.1 Candidatus Zipacnadia bacterium
GCCGTTGCACAGCGGGCGTGGGACGAAGGGAGCGCGGGAGCATGCGAGTCAGAGCACGTGAATGGCGCGCGCGCGGCGCCCTGTGCGCTCTCGTGGTGCTATCCCTGCTCGCGGCCGGGCCGGGCCTTGGGGCGCCGGCGCAGATGACCACCGCCTACAACGCCGCCACCGGCAGGCTGCAGGAGGCGGTCGCCGGGCAGGTCATCGTGCGTTTCGCGCGCACCGACACGATGCGAGCCGCCGACGCCACCCACCAGGCCGCCGGCGCCAAGCTCGTCGGCCGCATTCCCCAGATCGGCATGGACCTCGTGCAGTGCCCGCCCGGCATGTCCATCGAGGACACCAGCAAGCTCTACCGGGGCAGGCCGGGAGTGGCGGCCGCGAGCCCCAACTTCGTCGCCAGGGCCTTCGGGACGTGGCCGTCGCACATCGCCGCCATCGTGGCGGGCGCGAGGCCCCAGGCCGGCCTGGGCGCCCGCGCCGTCCCCAATGACCCGAGTTGGTCGCAGCTCTACGGCATGAGCAACATCGATGCCCCGCTGGCGTGGGATACCCTGATCGGCAGCCGCGAGGTGGTCGTGGCGGTGGTGGACACGGGGATCGACCGCGATCACGAGGACCTGGCCGCCAATACCTGGCAGAACACCGACGAGACCGCGGGCGATGGCGACGACGATGACGGCAACGGCTTCATCGATGATCGCTACGGCTGGGACTTCGCCGATGGCGACAGCGACCCCGACGCCCGGACCGCGCTGGTCAGCGATGACGACGGCGGCGCGGGCCTGGCCTCGAAGATCGAGTGGCGGTGCCCGGCCGCCGGGACCTACTTCTTCGCCGTCGCCGGCTACAACGACGCGCGCACGGGCGTCTACACGGTGGGCGTCACCGGACAGGACCCCTCGGCGGGCCCGGTCGAGTACGCCTCGCACGTCGTGGATGATGACGCGGACGGGGGCAGCGCGGGCGACGGCAACGGGGTGGTGGACCCCGGCGAGACGATCGAGCTGGTCGTCGAACTGCGCAATGCGGGTAGCCTGGCGGCGGAGGGCGTCGAGGCGACCCTGAGCGCCGCGACCGCCGGCGTTACACTCGCCGACGATCACGAGGCGTTCGGCGACATTGCCGCGGGCGGGTCGGCGAGCTGCGAAGAGGACTTCGACGTCGTGGTGAGCGCGGGCGTGGCGACGGGCACTCAGATCGTCTTCGACCTGGCCATCGCCGACGCCGACGGCGGCTCATGGTCCGATCAGTTCAGCGTCTCGGTGGGCGTCGATCCCTACGGCGAGCCGGACGACACGCCCGAACACGCGCACCTCGCGCCCACCGACGGGACGCCCATCGATCGCAGGCTCGAGGTGGAGGGCGACCGCGACTGGATCAAGTTCCAGGCGGCGCGCGGGCGGGTCTACGTCATCGAGACCAGCAACCTCGGCGACCTCGGCGGGCCGTCGGCGGAGGGCACGCCGCCCGCGGCCAAGGGCGATGTCGGCGCGCAGTACGCCGATACGGTGCTGCGGCTCTACGACACCGACGGCGAGACGCCACTTGAGACCGATGACGATGGGGGCGCGGGGCTGGCGTCACGGATCGAGTGGACCTGCCCGTCGGACGGCGTCTACTTCGCGATGGTGACCGGCTACAGCAGCGACTCGGCCGGCACCTACTCCGTAGCGGCCACGGGCACCATCGCCGAGCCGCAGAACACGATCTCGGGAGGCATCACCGGCACCGGTGGCGAGGCGCTCGAGGGCGTGACGGTCAGCGCGGAGGGGGCCGCCGGAAGCTTCGAGGCCACGACCGGGGCGGACGGCGCGTACACCATCGCCGACCTGCCGAGCGGGGAGTACGTGGTGACGCCTGCCCTGGCCCGCTACACCTTCACGCCCGCCGAGCGGATCGTGACGCCCGCCGAGCGGATCGTGACCCCGCCCGACGATGCCGTTGACTTCGCCGCCGCGCGCATCGTCTCGATGGTTGTTGACTGCGATCCGACGAGCAGCGACTGGCAGAGCGAGGTCGTCGCTCCCCGGGGCGCCGCCTTCACCGTGGACATCTGGGCCACGGGCGTGGTGAACCTCGACACCTGGCAGTTCGCGCTGACCTACGATGCCGATCGGCTCAGCGTTGGAGGCGTCCGCGAGGGCCCGTTCCTGACTTCGCGCGGCGGCACCACGCTCTTCGTCCCGGATGTCTTCACGCCCGGCGTGGTGCATGCCGACTGCTCGCTTACCGGGACGGACCGGACGCAGGCGCCCGACAACCGCGGCGTGATCGCCCACATCGACTTCGTGTCCGACAGTGACGCGGGCGCCTCCGACCTGCATGTCAGCGAGGCCACCTATTGGGACATCGACGGCGACGCCACGGCTCCCGACGCGGTTGACGGCCGCGTGGTCTTCACCATCCTCGGCGACTTCGACCGTGATGGGGACGTGGACGTCGATGACCTCCGGGAGTTCCGCGCCCGCTGGGGCGCGGCGGCCGGCGGCGGGGCGCAGAGCGACCTGCCCTACGAGGCGCGCTTCGACCTCGACGATGACGGCGCCATCGGCTACGAGGACTTCCTCGCCTTCTGGCGCGGCAATCCGGCGCGCGACGCCGACTGGGTGCCGGGGGACGTTACGGGCGAGCAGGCGGTGGCGGGCTCGGACGCCGCAGGCTACCCGGACGCGGGGCCGGATGACTACCTCGAGATCACCGACCTGATCCCCTTCGCCGACCAGTTCGGGACCGAGGACGGCGATGCGAGCTGGGACCCGGTCTTCGACTTCGCCGGCGCGGATGGCGTTGCCGCCGCGGACGAGGCCCCCTACCCGGTGGACGGGGCCGTCAACTTCTACGACCTGACGGTCTTCGCGGGGAACTGGCACGGCGGCTCCGGACCCGCGGCGCCCCTGCCCGGCGCGGGCGCCACCGAAGCACCGGCGCGAGACCCCGGCGCCATCGCGATCGACCTGGCGCCCGAGGCCGCCGGGATCGCCTCTGAGGCTACGATGCTGGCGGGCGACGAGCTTGAGGTCGCGGTCGT
>JALGUI010000752.1 GCA_029820915.1 Candidatus Zipacnadia bacterium
CGCGAGGAGGTCATCCGCATGATGTTCTGGGCCTCCATCCTCAGCGGCACCTGCGGGCACACCTATGGGGCCAACGGCATCTGGCAGTTCAACCGCCCTGGCGCGCCCTACGGCGCGTCACCACATGGCTACTCCTGGGGCGACCGCCCGTGGGAGGACGCCATGAACCTGCCCGGCTCCGGCCAGCTCGGGCTGGCGAAGCGGCTGCTGGAGCGGTACGACTGGTGGCGGATCGAGCCGCACCCCGAGTGGGTCGAGCCGCGTTGGAGCGAAGACGAGTTCATGCTGCCCTACGCGGGCGGCATCCCGGGCGAGCTGCGGCTCATCTACCTGTTCAACGCCATGCCCGCTCCGACCATCCGCGAGCTTGAGCCCGGCGCGCGCTACCGCGCCTTCCTGTGGGACCCCTCGACCGGCACCGAGCACGAGATGGGCGTGGCCGAGGGCGACGCCGACGGCTCGTGGGCGGCGCCGCAGATCGAGATCCGCCGCGACTGGGTGCTGGTGCTCGAACGGGCGCGGGGGTGACAGCCGGCGATCCGCTCTGTGCCGTTCGCCGTGATGCTGAATATATGTCGGGCTGGAGGGGTGACAGCCGGCGATCCGCTCTGTGCCGTTCGCCGTGATGCTGAATATATGTCGGGCTGGAAGCTGAGAGCGCGCGGGGGCGCGCTCTCACCTGCGCCTGATCCCGCCCCCGGGCGGGCTCAGACGCAGGCCGACCTACGCGAATAGTGCGGGCGTATGCCGTCAAGCCGTGACCCTGATGGGTCTTTGTCGTTGGCCGTTGTCCTGTCCGGCCCGAAGCCGTGACCCTGATGGGTCCTTGCCGTTGGCCGTTATCCTGTCCGGCCCGAAGCCGTGAACCCGATGGGCCTTTGTCGTTGGCCCTTATCCTGTCCGGCCCGAAGCCGTGAACCCGATGGGCCTTTGTCGTTGGCCGTTGTCCTGTCCGGCCCGAAGCCGTGAACCCGATGGGTCTTTGTCGTTGGCCGTTATCCTGTCCGGCCCGAAGTGAATTCGCCGTTCCGTTGTTCGCGGCGAGGCCGTCACGTGAGGAGATGTGCCATGCGCAACGAGGAGATCGGGACCGACAACGGGAGTGCGAGCATCGAGCCGGCGGACCCGGTGCCCGCCAACGCGCCCGGCTGGTGGCGCATCACATACGCCGCCGGGCCCGCGGGCATCGCCGTGGGCGGCAGCGTGCGCTTCGAGATCCCCTACGGCTTCACGCCCCCGCAGATCCACTGGCCCGGCGACGAGGGCCACTGCCGGGCGGAGTGCTCCCGCGAGGGCGCGCGCATCGAGCTGACCGTGGAGGCGCCCCCCGTCACGCGCGACCCGGAGCCCTTCTACTACGTGACGCGCTGGGGCCGCATGGTCTACGCGCAGGTGCTCGACGAGCCGCTCGACGCGGGCGACACCATCACGCTCGTCTACGGCCGACACCCCGGCTTCCAGCCCGGCGCCTGGGCGCGGCACTTCGCGGGCGAGGCGGAGTTCACCATCGCCACCGACGTGGACGGCACGCGCTCGGCGAGGTTCTCGGGCTACACGCTGGTGCGCGAGCAGCCCGCGATCGAGGTCGTGGCCGCCGAGCCCGACCACTTCGAGATCTGCGCCCCAAGCTACGCGGTGGCGGGCGAGGCCGTCGAGCTGGCGGTGCTCACGCGCGATGGCGAGTCGAACACGTGCCCGCCGGTCGAGGGCCTGATCGAGGTCACCTCGAACGATCCGCTTGCGACCGCGGAGTTCCCTGGCGAGCGGGGCGTGCAGCGACGCATCCGCGTGAGCTTCGGCGGCCCCGGCGAGAAGATCGTGCGGGTGACCGACCTCGAGAGCGGGCTCACCGGCGTCTCCAACCCGACCATCTGCACGGCGCAGCCCGGCGACCTGAACCTCTTCTGGGGCGACATCCACGGCCACACCATCCTGTCCGACGGCCTCAAGTCGCCGGAGGAGTACTTCCAGTTCGCCCGGGACGAGGCGGCTCTGGACTTCAGCGCCATCGCCGACCACTCACAGTACCTGAGCGATGAGGACTGGGAGCACATCCAGCGCGCCGCCGCCGAGTTCAACGTGCCCGGCGGGATGGTGACGCTGCTCGGGTACGAGTACTCGCTGAACGCACGCATGACGCACTACGGCGACAAATGCATCTACTACCCCGGCGACGAAGGCCCGCTGCTGCGCGCCACCGACATCGACCGGAGCGAGTACGCCGACATGGCCGAGCATGCACCGACTTGGAAGAACCATGGGGCGATGATGATCCTGCACCAGCACGCGCACGGCTCCGGCAGCTTCTACGATCCCGAACTGGTGCGGCTGTGCGAGGTCTACTCGATCTGGGGCGCGTCGGAGGACCTGCCGTCGGCGACCCGGCCGCTGATGCCGGCCCGCGACCGCGACTACTCGGGCCACCTCGCCGCCGACCTGCTCGCCGAGGGCTGGATCCTGGGCCTGATGGCCGCCTCCGACGACCACGCCGGACGGCCGGGCAAGACCGACTGGCTGCGCGTGCGCAGGGCCTATCCCGGCGGGCTGGCGGCGGTCTGGGCGGCGGAGCTTACGCGCGAGGCGGTCTGGGACGCGCTCTGGAACCGCCGCTGCTACGGCACCACCGGAGCGAGGATCGCCCTGGAGTTCGAGGTGGACGGCGAGCCGATGGGCGGCATCCTCACCGGCGAGCACCCCGAGCCGCACATCGAAGTGGCCGTCACCGGCACCGAGGCCGTGGCGCTGGTCGAGGTACTGCGCGGGCGGGAGGTCGTCTACTCGTACACCGGAGTCGGGCCGAGCGTCCGCCGACCTTCTGCAGCCGGGTCAGAGCGCCTACTACTACGTGCGTGTGACTCAGGCCGACGGCGAGATGGCGTGGTCGAGCCCGGTCTGGATCAACCCCGAGCCCGCGCCCGCGAACTGGGAGAGCGAGTGACGCCATGCGCAGCGCGCTCGTCGGCCTGACCCTGATCGCCGCGCTGGCCGGCGCTGCGGAGGAGCCGGTCGTGACCGTCACCGTGGACGCCGACCGGCCGATCGCCGACGTCGGGCCGGTCTCGCC
>JALGUI010000753.1:0-367 GCA_029820915.1 Candidatus Zipacnadia bacterium
GGAGGTCGCGCGCGGCCTGGCGGCGGAGGATGGCTGGGCGGGCCTCGACCGCGCGGCGCGCATCGACCGGCTGGTCGCCGCTGTGTGCGCGGACGGCGCGGGCGACGAGAGCCTGGTGCGGCTGGGCGTGCGCAATGCTCTGCACCGCAGCGAGGAGCTGCGGCGGCTGGTCGGCGATGTCTAGCTTTGCGCAGGTTCCCGCTGGAAACGACTCGACAGGCGAGGGTGCTGCTCGCACGAAACGTCCCACGAAAAGGTAAGGGACAACCATGTCGTAGTGCGGGCGCCCTCGCCTGCACACGTCGTTGGCAGACTTCGGTACAGGCGGGTACTTGCGCAAGTCGGCACTAGCCTTGCGCAGGTTTCA
>JALGUI010000753.1:416-2317 GCA_029820915.1 Candidatus Zipacnadia bacterium
AAGCAGTGGCACGAGGCCAAGCAGCAGTACCCCGACGTGCTGCTGCTCTTCCGCATGGGCGACTTCTACGAGATCTTCGGCGACGACGCCGAGGTCGCCGCGCGCGAGCTTGAGCTGACGCTGACCAAGCGCCGCGCCGGACAGGGGATCATCCTGCCCATGTGCGGCGTGCCCTACCACGCGGTGGACAAGTACCTGGCCGAGCTGATCCGCCGGGGCCACCGCGCGGCCATCTGCGAGCAGGTCGAGGACCCCCGCAAGGCCACCGGCCTCGTGCGCCGCCGGGTGACGCGCGTGGTCACCGCCGGCACGCTCGTCGAGGACGCGCTGCTCGACACCCGCGACCACAACTTCCTGCTGTCGATCGCTCGCGACGGCACGCGCTACGGCCTGGCGGCGTTGGACGTCTCCACCGGCGACTTCCTCGTCACCGAGCCCGCGCCACGCCATCGCGAGGACGACAACGATCGCGCGCTGCCCGAGACCGGCCCCGAGCGCATCGACGCCGCCCTGGCCGCCGTCGTCGATGAGGCCACGCGCCTGTCCCCCACCGAGATCCTGCTCACGCCCGATCTCGCGGGCGACGATGCCCTGCGCGCGCTGCTCGAGCGCGACCTCAAGGTCCCGGTCGCCGTCGCCGAGGACGGCGGCGGCGCCTTCCGCACGCCCGCCGAGCAGCTCCAGGAGCACTTCGGCGTTGACTCGCTGCGCGGCTACGGCTGCGAGGACATGCCCGCCGCCATCGTCGCCGCGGCCCAGGCGGTGGGCTACGTGCAGCACACCCACCTCGACGGCATGCCCCACCTGTCGGGCATCACCACCTACTCGACCGAGCAGTTCCTGGTCATCGACGCCGCCACGCGCCGCAACCTCGAGCTGACCGCGACCTTGCGCGAGAACCGCCGCGAGGGCTCCCTGCTCTCGCTGCTCGACCGCACCGGCACCGCCATGGGCGGGCGGCTGCTGCGCGATTGGCTGCTCCAGCCGCTGCTCGACCCTGCCGCCATTACCGAGCGCCTGGACGCCGTCGATGAGCTGGTGGCCGACCGCGTGACCGCCGAGGACCTCACGGGGCACCTGCGCGAGGTCTACGACGTCGAGCGCCTGACCAGCCGCGTCTCCGCCGCCCGCGCCAATGCCCGCGACCTCGTCGCGCTCCGCGAATCGCTGCGCCGCCTGCCGCTGATCGTCGAGGTGCTCGACGGCGCGCAGTGCGCGCTCCTGGGCCGCCTCCGGGGCCGCATCAGCACCCTCGACGACGTGACCGCGCTGCTCGACGCGGCGCTGCGCGACGACCCGCCGGTGCAGATCACCGAGGGCGGGATGATCCGCGACGGCTACTCCGAGGAGCTGGACGAGCTGCACGACATCGCCTCGGGTGGCAAGCGCTGGATCGCCGAGCTGGAGGCCTCCGAGCGCGCGCGCACGGGCATCGACAGCCTGAAGGTCGGCTACAACAAGGTCTTCGGCTACTACATCGAGGTCACCCACGCGAACGCGAAGCTGGTGCCCGAGGACTACGAGCGCAAGCAGACGCTCGTGAACGCCGAGCGCTACGTCACGCCCGGCCTCAAGGAGCAGGAGTCCAAGATCCTCGGCGCTGAGGAGCGCATGCAGGACATGGAGTACGAGCTGTTCTGCGACCTGCGCGCGCGCGTCGCCGAGCACGCCGAGACGCTGGTGGCGACCGCCCGGGCGCTGGCGGCCATCGACGTGCTCGTCTGCCTCGCCGAGGTCGCCATCGAGTACGACTACGTGCGCCCCGAGGTGGACGCGGGCGACGCCATCGAGATCGCCGCCGGCCGCCACCCGGTGGTCGAGCGCGCGCCCGGCCAGGAGCCCTTCGTGCCCAACGACGCGCTGCTCGACCGCGACGGGCACCAGATGCTCATCGTCACCGG
>JALGUI010000754.1 GCA_029820915.1 Candidatus Zipacnadia bacterium
CGATCAGCGGGCGCATGGCGGACCTCCGACGCGGGGCAACTTGCCTGCCCTGTCAGGTTGGCCGCCCGGCCGCGGAGTCCTCCGTGCTCTCACTCATGGCAGCAGCCCCACCCGTCGATGCGCTCGAGGCGAGCCGCGTCAGTGCAGCGTCGGCTGCAGCGACTCGCGGTCGGAGCGCAGCTCGGCGAGGCGCACGGCGCGCCCGCCCTGCCTCTGTGAGCGGTCGGCGGCCACCAGCACCGCCAGCGCCTCGAGCATGTCCTCGTACAGGATCGGCGGCTCGCCCGTCCGGACCATCTCCAGGAAGCGCTCCATGGTGCGCCGGTAGAAGGTGTGCTCGCGGATCTCGAAGCACACCGAGCCGTCGGCGGTGAACAGCTCCCCGTGGTGCCGCGCGTGGGCCTCGCGCAGCAGTTGCAGTGACGCCGAGCGCCCGTCGCCGAAGCTCACCGCGATGAGGTCGAACTCGACCTCGCCCACGTTCGCCACCGCCTGCACGCCCGGTCCCATGATCGCGCTTAGCATGTCGGACAGGTGGATGCCGTAGAAGTAGAGCTCGCCGGGCCCGACGAGGTTGGCGTGGATAACCTCGGTATCGGCCAGCTCGTCGAGCGCGGCGGTCAGCTCGTCGGCGAAGCGCAGGCCCGACGCCGACATGATGGGGGCGCCGGAGTCCAGCGCCAGCGCGACCATGTCGTTGGCGTCGTCCAGGTCGAGCGCGAAGGGCTTGTCCACGAACACCGGCAGCCCCTCCTCCAGGAAGGGCTCGGCCTGGCGCAGGTGCCGGGAGCCGTCGCGCGACAGGATCATGGCGGCGTCAACCATGCCCAGCAGGTCGCGCGGATGGCTCACCACGATCTCGATCTTCCACTGCTCCTGCAGCTCGGCGATGCGCTCGGGGGCGTTATCCTGGTCACACAGCGCCACCACCTGCGCGCCCTCGAGATGCATGGGTTCCGACGAGTCGGAGTTGAAGATCGTGGACTCCAGCGACACGATGCCCAGCCTGATCACGTCTCGTCACGCCCCTCCGGCTCTCTGCGCCGTCGCTCCACCCAGCCCTCGATGTTGGTCTGCCTGGCCCGCCCCATCCCCAGCGCCCCGGCCGGCACGTCCTCGGTGATGACCGACCCGGCCGCCGTGTAGGCGCCCGCGCCGATGGTCACGGGCGCGATGAGGATGGTGTCGCTGCCGATGAAGACGTTGTCCTCGATCACCGTCTGGTGCTTGTCGTAGCCGTCGTAGTTGCAGGTGACCACCCCGGCGCCGATGTTGCAGTCCCGGCCCACAGTCGCGTCGCCGAGGTACGAGAAGTGCTGCATGCTGCTGCCGTCGCCCAGGCGCGCGCGGTTGGCCTCCGCCGAGCTGCCCATCCTGCAGCCGCGCCCGACGACGCTGCCGCCCCGCACCAGCGCGAACGGCCCGACCTGGGCCCCGCCCAGCACCGTGGACCCGTCAATGGCCGTGTGATCGCGCAGCAGCACGCCGTCGCCGATGGTCGCCGAGCGCAGCACCACGCCGCTGCGGATCTCGCAGCCGCCGCCCACCGTGGTCTCGCCCAGGAGTTGGCAGCCCGGCCCGATGACGGTGTCGGGGCCGACGACGATGCCCGCGTCGATGAAGGTCGAGGGCGGGTCGATGAGCGTGACGCCCGCGAGCATCAGCTCCTCGCGGATGCGGTCGCGGGCGATGCGCTCGGCCTGGGCGAGCTGCACGCGCGTGTTGATGCCCATGACCTCGTCGGGATCGTCGCCGACCAGCGCGCGCACGGGCCGGCCGTCGGCCACGAGGATCGCGATGGCGTCGGTAAGGTAGTACTCGCCCTGGTCGTTGTCCGGGGTCAGGCGGTCCAGCGCGCCGGCGAGCGCCGCCGCGTCGAAGACGTAGATGCCCGTGTTGATCTCGCGGATGGCCCGCTGTTCGTCGGAGGCGTCGCGCTGCTCGACGATGCCCACGACCGCGCCCTGATCGCGCACGATGCGGCCGTAGCCGCTCGGGTCATCGAGCTCGGTGGTCAGGATAGTCGCCGCCGCGCCCTCGGCGCGGTGGTGGTCGATGAGCCGGCGCAGCGTCTCGGGCGTCACCAGCGGGATGTCGGCGTAGGTGACCAGCACATCGCCCGCGAAGCCCTCAAGGCCCGGCCGCGCGCACATGGCGGCATGCCCGGTTCCGAGCTGTTCGGGCTGCTCGCAGGCCGTGGCCCGCTCGCCCGCGGCGGCGACGAGCTGTTCGGCGCCCGCGCCCACCACGACGATCGTGCGCTCGGCCGCCAGCCCCTCGACCGTCCCCAGCACGTGGTCGATCATGGGCCGACCGCACACCTCGTGCAGCGGCTTGGGCAGCTCGGACCTCATGCGCACGCCCTGCCCCGCCGCCAGGATCACACACGCCAGTGGCCGCACCTGCGCTCTCACCTCTACGCGAGTCAGAGCGGCGGCGCCCCTCCCGCATGGGGTCGCCGCCGGCATGGTTCACCTGCACGCCGCTCGCCGAGCCGTTGCCAGCGCTCAGTTGCAGAAGTTCGCGTAGGTCAATTCGGGCCTCCCCCGCCCTCGCTGCGCTCGGGCACCCCCTCCGTTCCGGAGGGGGATAGCGATCGGTTTTCGGCGCGCCTGAGCCCTTCTTGTTCATCTTAGAAGGGTTGTGTCCTCCCCCTCTCCGGGACGGAGAGGGGGCCGGGGGGTGAGGCCCAACGCGTCGACCAGCTTGCGGGCAATTCCGCACCGCCGGAAGCACTTGCACACCGGCTCCTCCGGCTCCTCCGCCGCCGGCTGGGCCTCGGCCTCGGGCTCCGCCTCGGCCTCCGTCTCAGACGGCTCCGCGGCCGGAGCGCCCACCTGCAGCACCGCCGCGATGACCTCGCCGAGCCGCTCGTCGTCGCCCTCAGTGTAGCCCTCATGGTAGTGGGCGATGACGCCGTCCCGGCCGACGATGAAGATGGCGGGCAGCGCACGTACGCCGTAGAGACCGGCGATCCGCTGCTGCGGATCGGCGATGATGGGGTGGGCGATCTCCTGATCGCGCACCAGCGAACGGACCTCGTCGAGGCCGCGCGTTCCGTCGTCGAGGCTTATGGAGACCAGACGCATGCCCTGTGCGCTGAAGGCCCCCGCCAGGTCCTCCATCATCTTCAGGTGCTGGGCGGCGTCGCGGTACCAGGTGATGAAGTAGTTGAGGACGACGACCTTGCCGTGCCAGTCGGCCAGCTTGATGGTGGCGCCCTCGAGGGTGGCGGCCGTGAAGTCGGGGGCAACGGTGCCCGGGGAGAGAGGCTGCCGCATCTCCTCTCCCTGCGCCGCCGCGGGGGTCGCGGCGAAGACGCACAGCACTGCGAGGCCAAGGGCCACAGCTCTCACGGACGCCACCTCCGGTAGTCTCCTCGCTGCGCTCGGAGCCACACGGAGCTTGTTCGGCAAGCTCCACCGGTCGTTGCAGTTCGCCGTTGCCGTAGCCTGTCGCGTGTCACCTGTCATGTGCCACGGGTTCAGGCCGCCGACACCGCGAAGTTCGAGCCTACAGCCCCGGGGACCTCCTCGACAGCGCCATGCGGGCGTAGGCGAAGGCGGCGAGTTGCTCGGGCGTGGCCTCCGCTACCAGCACGTAGCGCGAGCCGGCCTGACGCCAGCTCGTCATCCGCTCGTGGCCCACCTGGCGCACGTCGAGGTCGCCCACGCGCTCGCTCACCAGCCACCCGGTGCGATAGGGGTTCCACTCGGCGGGCCCTTCGAAGACCGACACCGGGCAGGCGCCGACCTCGTACAGCGTGTAGCCGACCACCGTGCCGTCGATGCGCACCATCGCGCGACGCGTCTCGACCCACGACTCGGTGGCCGGGTTGCGGCTCACCGGCGACAGGCCACCCACGCCGGCGGGCGCGGTGGGCGTGCCCGCGAGCTGCTGGTGCAGGTGGGCGAGCGCGAGCGCCCGGTCCGCGTTGATCAGGTAGACCGTGCTGAAGATCACGGCGATGCTCGCCGCGATGGCCCCCACGGCGGCGATCGCCACCAGCCGCCGGGCCGGACGCGACGCCGCTACGCGCGACCGCACGCCGTCCACCCGGTCGAGACGCGCCCGCAATCTCGCGTGGAAGCCCACGGGCACGTCCACGCCCGGCGCCGAGCGGTGCGTAAGGCCCTTGGCGGCCACCAGCCCCCCCGCCAGCCGCCGGCACTCGGGGCAGGTCAGCACGTGGGCGGAGATGATCTTACGGCACGTCTCGTCCAGCTCGCCGTCAACGAGCGCGGACAACAGCTCCCTGATCTCCTCGCAGCCCGTCGCCATTGTCAGATCAACCCTCGCGACTGCGCGTACTCCCTCAGCTTGTCCTGCAACAGCCCCCTGCCCCGCGCGATCCTCGACCGCACCGTACCTATCGGCACCCCCAGCGCCTGCGCGATCTCGCTGTAGCCCATGCCGTGCATGTCGCACAGCACCACGGCCTCGCGGAACACCTCCGGGATCTCCCCCAGCGCCTGCTCGACCTCGTCGTCCAGGGCGC
>JALGUI010000755.1 GCA_029820915.1 Candidatus Zipacnadia bacterium
GCTCTGCACGACTTCCCGGCATCACCCGAGAACTGGGTGCCGCACTTCTTCGGCTGGCGCGGCTGGGACGGCTGGCAGCACATGGTCAAGCAGCTCAAGATCTTCGCGCCCCTGTGGGGCCTGGTCGTGACCGTGCAGACCGACGATGGCGCGGGTGCTCGCACGGAACTCACGCCGGGTGAGCATGGCCGAGTCGGCTACGAGCGGCCCACCGGGGTGCCGCTTGCCGGCTACTGGTGCAACGTGTTCCGGGCGAGGACGTCGCGAGTCATCGACCTCCCGGAGGACAGCGACGGATGGCCGCCCTTCCACGTGAGGAGGCCGATCGGCCCGACGCCACTCACGGAGCACGAGCTGACGGCCACGGTGCCGGCCTGCCGCGCGGACCTGGAGAATCTGTGGTTCCGGCCCGAGTTCTTCAGCAACTCGCTCGCCTCGTACGATGCCTCGCTGGCGCTCTTTGAGGGCACGATCAGGTTCAAGCGGGACGCGGTCCTGGGCGAGGTCGCCCGCCCCATCGAGCTGGTGGGCCTGAGAGGCGGGGAGGGCCTGGGACTGGCGGACATCCTCGTCTACGCGCCGGAAACCGGGCTTCGCGCCGCGGGAGGTGGCACCTACTTCGCCGAGACGGTGCCGCCGGGTGGATTCGTCACCGTCGGGCCGTTGGCCGGCGCCCCGTTCGTCGCCAACCTCGGCCCGGAGACGGTGTCCTTCAGCGGCTCGCGCGATGACCAGGGGTGCTTCCTCAACGGCGCCATCGGGATGGGGCGGGGCGGGCAGCGGGTCGCGGCCGGGACGGAGATGCGCTTTCGTCTGGTCAACGGCTACCTCACCCGGGGCGACGAGGACACCGGCGAGGTGGCGCGAGACCTCGCCGAGTCCCTCAATCTCACGGGCGGGACCTCCGGCTATCCACTGACGGTCCGACGAGGCAGGCTGCTCGATGCCGCGTTCATCCTCACCCTGGCGGCCGACGATTACGGCGTGGAGTTCGCGGCGGGCCCGCGCCGGATGTGCATCGACCTGCCCGTGCGCGTGCTCGGGCTGGCCGACAATGGCTGCGCCGCCTTCCTGGACCGGGCGAGGGGGCACTTCGTGTTCGTGCCCTTCGTTGATGGCGAGGACTGCGCGCTGTTCCAGGTGGCCATCGACGAGGGGGTGGACCTGTGGGTGGGGAACATCTTCGTCTGCGATGACCCGGCGATCCGACTCACGCTCACCGCCGCGCACGAAGGCCGGCCTCGGCTCGAAGTGCATAACCCCACCGACAGAGGGCGGGTCGTGACCGTCCACTCACCGGACCACGCGCCGATGTTCGGCGGCCTTCGGCGGCAGGTCCGGGTCGAGCCCGGCGCCTCGACCTTCATCGAGCCGGAAGTGACGCAGGACGCGCAGTAGAGGCGGCCACCCCGGAGGCGTCGGCATCCCCCATGAGCGAACAGACCGAAGGTGCCTGCGAGCCGGCCACGCCACGCCTGCGCCTGGCGATGAGCATCGTCGCGCTCGCGCTGGCGATGGTCGCGGCGTGGGCGTTCGCCGCCTTCCCGGTGTACGCCCACCGGGTGCAGCAGCACTTCGACATCTCCGAGGCGCGGCTGGGCCTGCTGCTCAGCGCGGGCGCCATCGGCTCGCTGTTCTCGCTGCTGCTGGTGGGCCCGGCGACCGACCGCCTGGGCGTGCGGCGCTTGCTCCAGGTGTGCCTGGCCGGCACGGGCGTCGCCTTCCTCGTCTGCGGCCTCGGCCGCGGTCTGGGCATCTTCCAGCTCGGCCTGATGCTCTCGGGCTTCTTCGGCGCCGCGCAGGCGGTCTCGCTGCCGACCTTCCTCATCTGCCGGTACCCGCGCCGGCAGCGTCGCATGGTCACCATCGGCCTGATCTCCCTCGCGGTGCCGGGGCGGCCTTCCCGATGCTGGCGCAATGGCTGCTGTCGGCGACGGACGCGGGCGCCCTGGACTTCGCGGCGGCGCTGCACGGCCCGTTCCTGATCGCCGGCGCCATCCTCGTCGTCGGGCCGCTCCTGCTGACTATGGGCCGGGAGGACGACGGACGCGCCGATGAGGAGCGCCCGACCCTCAGCCT
>JALGUI010000756.1 GCA_029820915.1 Candidatus Zipacnadia bacterium
ATCCGCTTCGGCGATGACTTCGGCGCCCAGCAGGGCCTCATCATGGGCACGCCGATCTGGCGCGAGTTCCTCAAGCCGCGCCTGGCGCAGATGTACGGGCGCGCGCACGAGCACGGCTTCGACGTGTGGATTCACTCCTGTGGGGATAACTCGCCGATCATCGGGGAGCTGATCGAGATCGGCGTCGATGTGTTCAACCCCTTCCAGCCCGAGGCGCAGGACGTCTACGTGATGAAGCGCGCGTGGGGCGAGAGCATCACCTTCGAGGGTGGCATCGGCACCCAGGAGCTGCTGCCGCGGGCGACACCGGAGGAGATTCGCGCCGAGGTGAGGCGGCTGTGCTCCGAGGTGGGCCGGGGCGGGGGCTTCATCATCAGCCCGACCAAGCCCATCATGCCCGACGTGCCAACCGAGAACGCGGTGGCGTGCGTCGAGGCGATCCTCGAACAGGCGGGCCACTGACCTGTCGGGCCGCCGGGAGAGAGGTGCCGCCGCGGGACGCGTGGAAATCTGCAGGACCGATGGCATCATGCGACGGAGGTAGGGCGATGTCCGAGTCCGCGGGCCCCCGGGTGGCCCTCGTGCAGTTCCCCGGCTCCAACTGCGAGTGGGAGACCAGGCGCGCCGCCGAGGCCGCCGGCATCGAGTGCGACGTCTTCCGCTGGAACCTCGACCCCGAGGCGCTGGCGCCCTATGACGGCTACATCGTGGGCGGCGGCTTCTCCTACCAGGACCGCGTGCGCTCCGGCGTCGTCGCGACCAAGGAGCCGATCGTCGCACGCATGATGGTGGAGGTGCTGGAGCGCGGCAAGCCCGCGCTGGGCATCTGCAACGGCGCGCAGGTGATGGTCGAGGCGGGGCTGATCCCGGGAGTGCACGCCGGGGACGTCGAGATGGCGCTGGCACCGAACCGGCCGGACCCCGAACACCGCATCGCCGGGTTCTGCTGCCGCTGGGTCTTCGTCAAGCTCGCCTGCGCCCCCGGGCGGTGCCTGATGACCGCCGGGATGCAGCCGGGGGAGGTCATCCCGATCCCGATCGCGCATGGCGAGGGGCGCTTCACCACCGGCGATCCCGGGCTGGTGGCGCGTCTGCAGGAGAACGACCAGGTCGTCTTCCAGTACTGCGACGCGGACGGCAACGTGGAGGACCGGCCCGAGATCAACCCGAACGGTGCGGTCGCCAATATCGCCGGCATCTGCAGCCCGGACGGGAATCTCCTGGCCATGATGCCACATCCCGAGCGTGCGAGCTTCCTGCGGCAGGTTCCCGGCGACCTGGGCGGGCCATGGTCCCGGCGCCGGCGCGAGGCGTGGGGCGACGCCGGGGCGCTCGAGACGCCGGGCCCGGGTCGCGTGATCTTCGAGTCCATGCGCCAAGCGCTCCTCGCCGCTCAGCCGGCGTAGGGCTTCTCGGGGGTACGGGCGCTGGGCGTCGAGTGGGCGAGTCGGGCGAGGCAGGCCTGTCGTCGTCAGCTTGACAGTGCATATCCGTTGGGCTATACTCGGCGTGAATTCAGCCACGTATGCCTGCAAGGTGGAATTACTGTGGCGGTCGTCTACTGCAATCGCTGCGGGTGCGAGAATGCACCCACACGTGGCGCGTGCCTCAAGTGCTTCAACCCCCTCGACTGGGCCCCCGGCGGAATGACATGTGGCGCCTGCGGCGCCGACAACGCCGCGGACGCCGACTTCTGTGCCGCCTGTGGGCAGATCATCGGCGATGTGCCGCCGCGTCCGGCGTGTACGCTCGACGCCGCGGTCTCGCTCGTCCTCAGCGAGGAGGGCGCGATCGGCCCCGCGGACGAGGGCGACTTGGTCGATGAGGGCGAGATAGCGCCCGCGGGCGTCCCCGATATCGACTTCGAGGAGGACGCCACGCTGAAGGAGGCTGGCCAAGGAGCCCATGGCGGCGGTCGCGCCGCCGCCGCCGGCGGACGAGGTCGCGACTCCGGCCGAGGAGCCTCTCTTCGAGGAGGCGGAGCCCGAGGAGGCGGAGGTTGAGGTGGAGGCGCCGCCCCCGCCGCCGCCCCCACCCGAGGAGGTGATGGCTGAGGACGTGGCCGAGGAAGGCGCGGACGAGGTCGCTGCCTTCGAGCCGGTCGC
>JALGUI010000058.1 GCA_029820915.1 Candidatus Zipacnadia bacterium
CCGGGAGGGGCACGCCGCCCGCGGCACCGGCGTCTCGGCCATCGACAAGGGCGTCCTGGTGAAGCAGGCGATCGATGAGTTCAGGCGCGAGCGCGAGGGCGCGCGGCCCGACTGCCGCGTCAACATCGGCATCTTCCGCGCGGGCACGCACGCCGCGGTGGTGCCGGGCAGCGCCTACATGTCTCTGAACATCGTCTACGCCGTCGAGGAGGCCGAAGCGGCGCGCGAGGCCGGGCACCCGTGGGGCGGCGCGCCGATCCGCGAGCGCTTCGAGGAGGTCATTCGCCAGGCCGAGGCCGGCGACCCGTGGCTTGCCGAGCACCCGACCGAGATCGTCTGGGTGAAGGACCTCGTGCCCTTCGATCAGCCCGATGACGAGCCGTGGGCGCGGCGGCTTGGCGGGGTGGTCCGGGAGGTGCTCGATCGCGAGCCGGTCTTCGACCGCATGGTGGCGTGGACCGACGCGGCCTTCCCCGTGGCACTGGGCGGCATTCCGACCATGCTCTTCGGGCCCGCGCTCGCGGGCGAGCCGCACGGGCCCGCCGAGCACATCATGATCGACGACATGGTCGCGTGCACGGCGGCCCTGGCGGCCTTTCTCGCCGACGTGCTCGGCTGATCCGGCTATCCCTGGGTTGCAGAAGTGGGCGCATGTTCCTCAAGCTGGCTTGCCTCACCCCCCGGCCCCCTCTCCGTGCCGGAGAGGGGGAGAACACATAAGGAAGCGTAAATGCGCTACCCGCCCGGTCCAGCAAGAAGCATGTTCATTCCCCCTCCGGAACGGAGGGGGTGCCGGCGCGCCGTCTGCGCCGGCGGGGGAGGCCCGCAGGACGATACGCGAGCTTCCGCAAGTAGCCACTAGCCCTGGTCCTGCATGCGCCTGCGCAGGTGCTTCAGGAGGCCCAGCGCCTGCGGCGCCCACGGGCTGTCGAAGTAGGGCGATGTGTCGTCCTCCGTCTCCTTCTCGAACCTGGAGAGGATGCGCACGGCCTCCCCCAGCTCCTCCTGCACGTAGTGTGCGACGGCCATGAAGTACTGAATCTCGAAGCGCCGGTCGGAGCGCTCGTCCTCGTCCAGCAGTCCCGACAGCGCCGCGAGTCCCTGCGCGGGGTCATCGGGCATGCGCAGGATGGCCAGGTCCACGCGCGCATCGAAGTTCGCCCCGGTCACGTTGTCGGGGTCCAGGCTAACGGCGCGCTCGAGGTTCTCGATCGCCCCCCGGTAGAAGGGGTCATCGGGCGCGAAGTCCATCTCCATGTAGGCACGGCCAAGGCCCCGTCGCGCCACCGGATCTCGCGGGCTCTGCGTCACCTCGCTGAGCCCGTGGAACAGGTTCGCCGCCCGCTCGAGCTGCATGCGGTACGCGGCCGCTGGTAGATAGCCGTGGCGGCGGAACAGCTCGTCGCCTCGGTGGTCGAGGAAGAGCGTGATGGGGTAGGCCGCGACCCGCTCACCGTCGATCACGCCCGTGGACGCGCTCACGACCGGCGACACCTTCAGACGCCGGCGCGCCTCATCGTTCCTCCGCAGCCTGACGTCAAGCCGCACGGCCTCGAACAGCTCGGACGCCTCGACCACGCCCGGGTCCACGAGCGTCTCGCGCAACATGCCATCGTGCGCGAAGTCGTAGGCCCCCCCGGGTTGGCTGACGAAGGCAAAGACCATGATCGGCTTGTGCGACTCGGCCGCGGCCGCCAGGCCATCCTCGAAGCTGTCGTGCCAGCGGATCTGAGCCGCCGGCGCCACGGACGACGCGAACGTCGCCAGGACCGCCGCCAGCGCGATGAACGCGGATCGGACCAGTCCTCGCCGATCAGTAGGGCGCACACGTGCCGCCATGCAGGGGCCTCCCCGCGAGGCTACAGCCGCCTCGCGTCCTCCGTCCGCATGATGTAGTGGACCTGGCGCACTATCTCCCGGAACCCGAACCGTGGATAGAACGCCTGGCCGGTCTCATTCGTGGCCAGGGTCTCGATCTTGACCAGCTCCATGCCCTTGTCCTCGAAGCGATCGAGCGCGGCGTTGATGAGCGCCTTCCCGATGCCCTTGCCCTGCTGGTTCGGCGCGACGGCCAGGTTCGGGATGCGGCCGATGCCGGACACCTCGTCCGTGGTCGTGGTGATGTAGCCGACCACCGTGCCGTCCTCGTCCTCGGCCACCAACACGCCCTCCGGCTCTGTCTCGATGTCCGCGTCGATCTCGACGCACTTGCGCTCGTCCCAGCTCGTGCCGCGTAGAGCACCGTAGGCGACCTCGATCTTGCCCTGAATGGCCGCGTCCTGAAACGACGCCGCGGTGATCTCGTGCAGCCGCTTCCTGTCCCGCTCGCGGTACGGTCGGATCCTCAACTCGCTCGTCCCTTCATCCTGTGCCGCCGCCCGCGGGGCGGGGACCCGTTCTGAGTCACGGTCAGGCCCCCCTCCGGATTTCCGTCACGGGGGGAACAGGGAACGGATATCGGGAAGCCGCGACTCCAGTTCGGCGCCCGGAATGCCGAGTATTGCGTTGACGCTGCGGCTTGGGTACTGTAGTCTTGGATGTTGTCGCTGTCAAGCGGCCCCCGACAGGTGCGCGGGAGGTGTCTTCACTTGGTGTCAGGAACCCATGTGAAGCGCCCTCGCCGTCTGCCCACGCCGGGCGAAATGAGAGGCAGTCAGAGCGTGATCGTACCTGTGCCATCCCGGGACGGGCAGACTGACCTGGGCCGCATCGGCCTGCTGATCGGCTTCTCCGCGATCATCGTCGGCCTGGCCCTCGGCATCACGGCGCACGTTCGGTCCACCGGGCTCGCGGTGGCACCGACCATAGCCGGCGAGGCGGTCTACCTGCAGGCGCAGGTCCACATCTTCGCCGGCTGCGTCGCCCTCATCGTCGCTCTGCTGTGGATCGCCGTCAGGAGCGATGGGCCGCCCGTGCGTCGGCTGGAGCCTATCGTGCGTGCGACGCTGGCCGTGTGCGCGGCCTCCGTCCTCCTCCGGGTCCTTGCCAACTGGGCGATCGTCACGGGTCGGCTCCCCGACCACATCGCGCTCATCCCTGCCCTCGCCGACCTGGCGGCCGCCGTGCTCTGCGCGCTCGTGATCTACTCGCTTGCCGGCAGGACCAACATCGGTCTGACCGGCCGGCTGCTGCTGCACAGCAGTTGCTGGTGGCTGGCCGCCGCCGTCACGGGGCAGTTGGTCTGGGTGTCGGCCCGGGTCTTCCTCGATAGTGATCGCATGCTGTGGTTCCTCGAGCGCCCTACCCTCGAGGTGGCGCTGCTCGGCTTCGTCATGCTGGGCGGCCTGGGCATGTTGCTGTCCACGCTGCCCGTCGTGTCACTCAACCGCGACCTCATCCAGACGCTGCTGAGGAACCACCAGGCGGTCAACGCGCTGATCTTCGCCTGGGGCGGCCTGCAGGTATGGTCGCTCCGCTATCCCGGCAGCTACCAGGGCCTCGTGCTGGCCATCATCGGCATCGGCATCGTCATCTGCGTCGCGATCATTGCGGCCAGTACCGGCCTGCTTGAGCGGTGGCAGGCCCTGGCCGGCTCGGCCATCACCGAGGACGGGCCCCGATCCGACGTGGTCCTCGCCTCCCTCGCAATCGCCTTCATGGTCATGGGGGCGACCCTGTTCGCGATGACGGCCTTCCTCAGCGCCGCCCTCCGGAGCGCTCCGCGCGTCGAACTGCTGTTGTCCGCGGTGCTCGCGGTCGCGGTCGGGATGATGACCGTCGTCACCGTTGCCGTCGCCGACCGGGCCCGCGGAAGGTCCGGCCCCGCCGTGACGGCCGGCACGGGCGCCGTCGTGTTCGGCGTGACCGTCAGCGCGCTGCTCTGGACCCTCACAATCGTGGTCGAGCGTTCGCTCGATGTGATCATTGCGGCGGGCGAAGTGCTTGCCATCGTGGGGATCATCGTGCTGGCCCTCTCAGCCGTGCGCGGCTTCCCGGCGGAGTGATCGGCGCGCTGAGCCGGCGCGCCCCGCCCCGCACGCGGGCGGTCAGGACCACGAGAAGCCGCCACCGAGGTCCGGTGGCGGCCGTGACCTGCTCCGGCACGTGGGGCGGAACGCTCAGGCGGGCTCTTCCTCCTCGGTCGTCAGCGGCTCGGGCTCGGGCAGCGTCGAGAGATCCCGGTCGATCAGTGTGCCCATCGGGATCTCGAACGGGCGCCCGGCCTCCTTGTAGCCAAGCTTCTCCAGAGCCTGCGTGGCCTGCTCCCGCACCAGCGTCGCCACGGCGGCACTGGCCAGCTTCGCGACCGCGGCCGTCTTGAGCGCCGCGATCGCCTCACGGTCACCGATCTCACCTAGGATCCACGTCGCCCGCGCCCGGATGTGCTCCGACAGGTGCGCGTTGTTGGCCAGCGCCGCGATGCCCTCGATGATCGGGTCGGGCTTGAGATCGGTCACCTGTTCGCGGCCCTTCTTCACCAGGGCCACCGCGGCCATGTCCGTGAGATCCTCGTCATCCTCGAAGACCTCGTTCAGGGCCACCACGGCCCTCAGGTCATCGAGGTTGGTGAGCTGTAGCACCGCCACGCGGCGCACCTCGACGTCCTCCGCCTCGATGTCCTCGTTCAGTCGCGTCATCGGATCGATGCCGCATCCGGTCAGTCCCGAGGCCGCGACCAGAGCGAGGGCGGCCGAGATCGCCTGTAGCCAACGCATCGCATTCCTCCAGCTCGCATGAGCGAACGTCTCGCTGTGTCCGTCGCACCGCCCGGTGCCTACTTGCGGGAATCCGAGCAATCACGACTCGACAGGCGAGGGCGCCTGTCGTACGAATCTGTTCTCGGGAAAGGTAGCTGACAACCATGCCGTAGTGCGGGCGCCCCCGCCTGCACACGCCGTTGCGAGCAGATCACAGCACGCGGACTTGTGCAACTTGGCACTAGCCACCCTGGGTCGCCTCTGTGGCCGCCTGTCGCACCCAGTAGTGGTCGTCGCTGAGCGCGTCCTCCATCGCGCGCTCGACCGTGCGGAGGTCCTCGCTGGGTGGGTCGATCAGCCGCAGTGCGTGAATCGCGCCGATGCGAACGTCGGCGACTTCGTCTTGGCCGGCATCCACCAGGGCGTCGATCGCCGCGGAGCGCACCTCGTCGTCCGAGACAAGCTTCGCGAGGTCGCCCAGCGCGTAGCAGGCCGCCTGGCGGATGTCCGCGTTCGGTTCGCTCTCCGGGCTGCTGCTATCGGCGAGCAGCTCCGCGGCCCGCATCGCCGGCGAGTCCGTCGCCTCGCCGACGGTTCCCGCCCGCATCTGGGCGTCGGCCCCCAGCACCGCGGCGGCCCGAACGGCGGCCTTGCGCAGCGGCGCGGTCACGTCCGGCGGCGGCTCGGGGGCCTCCTCTTCGATCTCAGCACCCTCCTCAGCCTCAGCACCCTCCTCAGCCGGTGGCGGCGGAGGGGGCGGCCGGTCGGCGGCCAGCTCGGTCACCTCGGCCAGGTGCGTGTGGGAGCGCAGAAGCTGCAGCGCCCGCACGGCCGCCGCCCGCACCGGCACCTCCTCGTCCGGGTTCTCCGCCAGCATGGAGATGCGGTCCGCTGCGCCGCGCGCCCCGAGCCTGCCCAGCGCCAGGGCCGCGTTCAGGCGGACGTCGGCGGAGGGGTCCCGCAGTGCCGCGATGAGCGCCTCGCGGGCCTCCTGCCCCGGGACGTTCCCCAGCAGCATGGCGGCCCGCCAGCGCAGGTGATCATCGCCATCGCGCAGGTACCAGATGAGCTGTCCGCTGATGGCCGGCGCGCGCTCCCGCAACCCGGTCATGGCCTTGGTCGCCACGCCGTGGTCAGGGGAGTGCAGGTCCTCCAGCAGCCGCTGTGTCTCCCGCGACCGCTGCCACCAGGTGATGGCGTACACCGCGCCGATCACCGCCACGACCACCACAATGAGCGTCACAGACCGCCTGTTCACGTGCATCAACTCGCGTTCTGGTTTCCCATCGCTGTCCTGTCGGCGTCCTTCAGAGCAACTTCTGCAGGCGCACGAATATCTCGCGTCCCGCCTCGATATTGCGCGGATCGGGCTGCTCCTCTTCGAGGAGCTGGTCGAGCATGTCGAGCGCCCGCGCGTCGCCGATGAGCGTGAGCGCCGCGCCCAGCCAGCGCCTGATCTCGCGACGCTCGACCTGCTCTTCACGGGAGAAGTCCTTCTCGCGTACGCCCGTGTCGAGCAGTCCGCGCGCGTTGAGCAGCGGGTCGGTCGCGGGCTTGCCGATGGCCCCGAGGATCGCCGCGACCCAGGCGCGCTTCTCGTCGGAGCCATTCTGGAGGCGCTCGATGAGGGGCTCGACGGGTTGCCCGCCCATCACCGCTAGGCCGCTACCGGCGATCAGCCTGAGCTCATCGCTGTCCGCGTTGTCGAAGACCGACAGCAGCAATTCCGTCGCCCGCTCGGCCTTGCCCTCAGCGCCCGCCTCCTCGGTCTCACGCGCCAGCCTCTGTCCGATACGTCCCACGGCCTTCGCCGCCGCCTCGGCGAACGAGCTGCCCGCCTGCACCAGCGGGGCGAGTGCGTCGAACGACGCCTCCGTGCCCACGAAGGTGAGGGCCGCGATGGCCTCCGAGCGAATGTCGTCGCGGGCGCCGCTGTCCGCCACCGTCTCCTCCAGCAGCGTCCGCACGCGCCGGCTCTCGCCGGCGGGCGCCTCCTCGGCCGCTCCGACCGCGCGGATCAGCTCGCCACTCGCCGTCGGTGAGTGATCGGCGAGCACGATCGCGGCGCGTCGCGTGGCATCCTCGTCACTCCCGCCGAGCGCTTCCTGCAGCTTCTGATCGACGTCGCCCACTCGCCACTGCTTGAGCACCTCGAGGGCGGCGTCGCGCACATCGCGGGACTCAGCCCCCAGCGCCGCGACCAGCGTCGAGGTGCTCGCCGGGTCGCCAAGGGCGCCCAGCGCCCGCACGGCGGCGCTCTGCACCTGAGGCGGGGCGCTGCCGGCGGCATCCGCCAGCGGCCTTGTCGCGCTGAACGATCCCGTCGCGCCCAACGCCCGCGCGGCCGCCGTCCGCGCCGAAACCGGCGCCGCGGCGTCCTCGAGCAGGCGAGTGACCGGGTCCACCACCTCCTCGCCAATGGTGCCGAGGGCGATCGCGCTCCAGCGTCCGGCGTCCTCGTCGGCCGACAGCAGGTTCTCGATCAGCGGCTGTATGGCAGGCCCACCGATCTGCGCCAGCGCCTGCTCGGCCATGTACGCCACGCGCGTGTCGGCGCCCCCCAGCGCCTGCACCAGCGCCGGAATGGCCGGCTCGCCCAGGCGCGCCAGTGCGTCGCGGGCGGCGTAGTAGACCGCCGCCTCGCTGTCGGCCAGCGCCTGCGCGAGCTGGTCGAGCACGCGCGGGTCCGCCAGGTTGCGCAGCGCGTCGGCGGCCGCGCGCCGCACCTTCGGCTCAGCATCGTCCAGGGCGCCGGCCAGCGGCACCACAACGTCGGGGCCGCCGATGGCCGCCAGCGTCTGGGCCCCCACCAGCCGGACGTCGAGGTCCGGGTGCTCGAGGGCCGGCGCGAGCGGCGCCACCGACGGCTGCCCGATCTTCTCCAGCGCCTCCGCGATCTCCGCCATGGCGCCCTTGCGGTTCGTCAGCAGTAGCTGGGCCAGGGGCCGGGCCGCCACCGGATCGGCCAGGACGCCCAGGGCCTGCGCGGCGGCGGCGCGCACCTCAGACCGACTGTCGCCCAGGCTGCCGATCAGCGGCGCCACCACCCCGTTGTTCAGCGCCGTCTCGCCCAGGCCGCCCAGCGCCGACGCCGCCTTGCGCCGCACCGCCCACGCGTCATCGCGCGTGAGCCTCCCGACCAGGGGCGACACGGCCCGGCGCCCGATCTCCTCCTCCAGCGGCTTGGCCACCGCCCCCAGAATCCCCGTCGCCGCCAAGCGCACCTGCGGGTCGTCGTGCTCCAGCAGCTCGCCGATGACCGGCTCCATCGCCGTCTCGCCCATGGCCTTGAAGGCGGCCTCGGCCGCGCTCTTCGCGCGCCGGAACGCGGCCGGTCCCTGGTCCGGCCCGGGCTCGTCCTGTGTCATGATGCGCAGCAACGGCGGCACCGCCGGCTCGCCGATGCCGCCCAGGGTCGATGACACCAGGCCACGCACCGTATCGTCGTAGACATCGATGAGTGGCATCAGTGACACAACGGCCGGGGCGGCGATCGTCTTCAGCGGGGCGCTCGCGCCGCCGCGCACCGCGGCGTCCTTGTCCTGCAGGGCCATCACCAGCGGCCCGATGGCCACATCGCCCACCGAGGTGAGGTAGCTGTCGATCTCCCCCGCCACGGGCTCGTCAACCACGCTCTTTGCCGCCACGAGCTGGAACAGAGCCCTGTCGCTCCCCACCATCATGGCCGCCTCGACCGCGCGGTCCTGGACCCACCGAGGCTCGTCCTCCAGCGCCTCCATCAGCTTCTGCCTCTCGATGAGGCGCGTGACCGCCGCGACCCGCGCCGACGGCGGTCCGGTCGCAATGGTGTGTAGCAGCGAATCGACCTCCGCACGGCGGTACGCTGCCAGCACCACCACCGAGGCCACCAGCGCGATGATCACGATCCAGGTGATCTGTTGGCGGGTCTTGTCGTCCAATGACGTCAGCTCCTCGTCTGATCCCGGTGCGGCTCGCAGCAGCAACACACGCCCCCGCCGCAGCCACGGATGGCCACACGGGGCGTGCGCAGCACACGGCCCGGGTCAGATGGCCCGTCGTAGGCTAGCTCTATTCCCGGACGCCCGCGCGACTCCTCCCTCGCCGCAACAACGCTCACACCACCGTCCACGCCGACTCGCACCGATGGAACAACACGCGCAGGCCCGGGAAGCTCTCCGCCAGGTACGTCGCGAACCACTCGAGCCCCGGCTCCTCGCTCACCGCGTGCCCCGTCTCGATCAGCGCTACGTTGCAGTCGCGCACCATCCGCATCGCGTACTCATCCGACTCGCCGGCGATCAGCACGTCCGGATCGTGCTCGATCACCGAGTTCAGGAACCCCGCGTTCACGCTCAGCCCCGTCCCGCCCCACGGCAGCCCGATCCGGCCGACCTCGCGGTCCAGCTCCCCCACCACGCGCACCGCCGGCATCCCCGTGCGGCGCTTCACGTCCTCGACCAGCGCCCCCATGGGCAGCGGCTCGACCTCGTAGATGGTCACGAACCCCTCCGCCACCACCGGGTCGCCGAGCCCCAGCAGCTCGGCGAACCGGTCGTGGATGCAGAACTTGTCGAGCGTCCCGTGCGCGCGGAAGAGCGTTATGCCGTTCCGCGCCAGGCGGCTGATGCGGTTGAAGTTGACGCGCCACGTCAGGTGCTGCTCGAGGTTCCCCTCACCGCGCCACGGGTAGGGCATCTGCAGCAGCTCGTGTACGATCAGCAGGTTCATGCCCTCGGCCGCACAGTGCTCGATGACCTCGACCGTCGGGAAGAACGCGACCATCACGCCCGTGACCTCGATCTCCGGGTCGCCCCACCGGAAGTCCTCGTCCATCCCGAGCGGCCGGTCCGGGTTGAGTTGGGCCATGAAACGCCCGATCTCGCTCGCCCGCACGCTGCATCACACCCTCCGGTCTTCGATCGCCGACGCCCGCGGCGCCGGACAGGGCCACATTCCTCCTCCGGGCGCGCAACCCTTCATCGGCTCCGCTCCGGAAGGAGTCGCCGTCCGATGCGGTGAATCGGGACGCGAAGGCGGACCGGCGAACTACCGCTCGCACTCCGCTTGGCCTCGCCCCGGCGGCGTGGGCGGGCGTTGCAGGAGGCAGACGGATGGCCAACTCGCAGTGGCAGAGCCCCGGAGCCAAGTATCTCGCTCAGGTCCCCCTGTTCGGTCCGGAGGACGGCGTGACCGTGCGCGAGCCGCTCGGCTCCGGGCCGGGCTGGTGGGCGGGCGCCCCCGGCGCCCTCTACGACGATGACAGCGGCCGCTTCTACCTGTACTATCGCGTGCGCAAGCCGCGCGAGCTGGGTCGCGGCGTCGGCTGCCGCATCGCCGCCAGTGAGGACGGCATCGTCTTCGAGGACATCTGGCAGATGGGCAAGGAGGACCTCGACAGCCCGTCGGTCGAGAAGTCCTGCATCTTCAAGGCCCCCGACGGCTCCTGGCGGCTCTACATCTCCTACGTCGATCCCGGGACCAACATGTGGCGCATCGACGTCATCGAGGCCGACGCGCCCGACGCTTTCGACGCCTCCCGCCGCCGCAAGGTCTTCG
>JALGUI010000757.1 GCA_029820915.1 Candidatus Zipacnadia bacterium
CCGGTCGCGCAGGATCGTGCGCACCAGGAAGCGCAACAGCTCGCCCAGCGCCGCGGGGCGCGCCTCGTCCGCCATCGCCAGGCACCGCTCGCGCAGGCGCCGCACCAGCTCGCGCGCCTGGTCGAAGGCCCCGACCTCGTCGTAGAGCGCCCGCACCGCCCTCACGACGGCGGCGCTATCCCCGGCCTCCGCCGCGCTCGCCATGCGGTCCCACGCCCCGGCTTCGAGAGCGAAGGCCCGCAGCATCGTCGGCCGGCCCGCCAGCACATCCTGGCCCAGCGCGACCTTGTTCGCGCCGTCGGACCGCCAGTCCTCGAGGTCGTTGAGCACCTGGTAGGCCTCGCCCAGGGAAGGCCTCGTCGAAGTCGGCGCCGGAGGAGCGCAGACCGGCGTAGAGCGCCACCTCGAAGGCGGGGGCGGTCTTGAGCGCGCCGATGGCGAGCGCATCGACGGGCCGGAGCGCCCCCCTCGGCCGGGTCGTCCACGCCAGCTCCGCGCCCTGCCCGCGGCACAGCGCGAGCTGCGCGGCCGACAGGCGCGCCAGGATGTCGGCGACGCAGTCGCCGCCCAGCGCGTCGGCCTGCGCGGCGATCAGCCGATAGCCCAGCCCGATCAGCCAGTCGCCGACGTTGACCGCCATACCGAGGCCGTGGTCACGGTGCAGCGTCGGGCGGCCGTAGCGGAACTCGTCGTCGTCTGCGATGTCATCGTGAGCGAGCGAGGCCTTGTGCAGGGCCTCGATGGCCACGGCCAGAGCGCGCACCGGTGCCGTTACCATCGCCGCGGCGTCGGCGTCCGAGCGCAGCGCGGCCACGCCGTGCCGGCCCAGGGCGTCCGCGGCCACCGTGACGAAGGGCCGCAGACGCTTGCCGCCGCAGCGCAGCCAGTCGATCGCGATCGCCTCGGTCGCCGCCATCGGCTCGGCCTGCGCCGCATCGGGTCCGGCGGCGAGCGCGTCCGAGCACACCTGCGGGCGCAGCACGTCGTCCAGCGCCGCGGGGGCGAAGATCGATCGGGTCTCGCGCACCAGCGGCACGGCGCTGCGCGTCACGGCGGCGGCGTGCGCGCGCGACGCGGTCAGCAGCTCCGCGATCAGCCCCGGCTCCGTCTCGGTCCGCTCGCAACCGTCGCGCAGCAGCGGCACCGCCTGGTTCGGCACGCCCAGCTCCAAGATGGGCTCGAATGACTCGTCAAGCGAGTCGAGGCAGGCCACGCCGAGGATGGCGTCCGCCTCGCCGTCGAGCACCTTCATGATGACCGACGAGGTGCCCTCGGCCACGATCACCTCGTAGCCCAGCTCTTCCGCGCGCGCGATCAGCTCGCCGATCGTGCACGCCCCGCAGCCCGCGCAGTGCAGGCCGACCGAGTCGAAGCTGGCCCGACAGGCGTCGGGGTCGCGCAGGCACTTGGGCAGCAGCAGCAGGCGGCGGTCGAGCGGCACGGCCTCGAACTGCTCGCGCCAGAACGCGTTGCTGAGGGCGACCATGGCGAAGCCGAGGTAGTCGAGCGGCAGGCCGAGGGAGGCGAGTACGCGCGCGCCAAACTCCGCCAGCCGGTCCCGCGGCGGCGGGCAGCAGCGCGGCAGGTCACGCGCGACCGCGGCCGCCGACTCGCGGATGCGGCGCCGCTGGTCGGCATCCTGTGGCACAAGCTTGATGTCATCGGGCGCCTGCTGGGTCGGCGCGCGCTGCCGCGTGGCCATGCCGGCCCTCTCCCTCCCCCGTCCTCAGTGCTGAAGTGCCTGCCCAACCGCCGGTGACGGCCTTGTCGGGCAATGATGCCCGACCTACGCGGTGGCGGTACGAGTCTACCCGCCGATGGCGCCGATGCAGTACAGCTTCTCGTAGCCCCGCACGTACATCAGGTCACCGTCGAAGACCGGCGTGCTGCGCACCATGTCGCCGAGCGCATTACGGGCGACCTCCACGAACTCCCGCCCGGGCCGGAAGACCACAGTGGTTCCGTTCTCATGGGTCACCATCAGCAGGTCGCCCGCGAGGACGATGCTCGCGAAGATGTCGCCCTTGCCCAGCGCCAGGTCGTGCTCGTAGACGATCGCGCCGGTGGCCGCGTCCATGACGGACAACACGCCCAGGCGTGTGACGGCGTAGATCAGGCCGTCGAGGATGATCGGCGAGGCGTAGTAACGGTCCTTCTTCGGCTCCGTCTGCCA
>JALGUI010000758.1 GCA_029820915.1 Candidatus Zipacnadia bacterium
GCCGACTCGAGCCAGCCGCGGCACTGCGCCATCTCCGCCAGCGTCACCTCGTCGAGGTAACGCTGCGAGTTGAAGCCCAGGATCTGGCCGCCGCCGAACCACGCGGACGCGAGCACCCGGCGCGTCCAGAAGTCCTCCCAGTGCGCGTAGTAGCGCGCCAGGTCGTCGGCCGCGGCCTCCCCCGCGCAGGCCACGTACCAGTCGCGCAGCATCTCATCCACGTCCGCATCCGGGTTCCACAGGAGCCTGGCGGCAACGTAGAGCTTCGGCCCCTCGCCCCAGTTCGGGTAGGCTTCGGCGTAGAACGCCGTGACACCATGGTCGCGGGCATAGCGCAGGTTCTCTGCCATCTGGTGGCAGTACACGCGCGGCAGCGAGTACTGGCGGCCGTAGATGTAGTCGTACCAGCCGAGCGTTGAGGCCGCCGACTCCGCGGGGTCGGCCCACTGCATGCGGTCGAGGGTGATGTAGGGGATCAGGCGCGGGTGGACCGGCGCGCCCGACGGTGGGTCGATGGCGTTGTTGTAGGCGAGGCAGCCGAACCACTTGTCGGGATGCTGCTCAAGCACCGCGTCGATGACCTCGCCGCACCACGCGTAATAGGGGTCGGAGTAGTCGGGCACCCCGACGAAGTTCGTCTCGCCGCTGTAGGCCGCGCGGCAGTCGGAGCACTGGCACCAGCCGGGTGTGCCCACATCGTTGATGCCCAGCGAGTAGGACTCGGCGGCAGGGATGGCGTCGAAGTGCTCGGAGATGACGCGCGCCGCCTCGGCGACGATCCCGGGCGCGGAGAAGCACGGTGTCCACTTGTAGTCGCCGTTGGATGTGGGGAGCCGCCGCTCGCCGTCGATCAGCGGGAAGAACTCGGGGTGCGTGGCGGCCCACGTCTCGGGCGGGAAGAGGTTGCGCAGATTGTGGTGGAAGCGCATGCGGCTGCTCATGCGCATGTGCCGTATCCACGTGCGCTCGTCGCCGGTGACCAGGCCGCTGAACTTACGCGAGAAGAAGGCCGGCTCCTGGCGGATGTCGGCGTCCGGGACCTCGATGGTGGCCCGCCGCGGGACGCTCGTGCCGTGCTCGCCGGGCAGCAGCCAGCGCACGCCAACGTAGCGCTCCAGGAACTCGTACACGCCGAAGGCGATGCCTGCATCGGTCGGACCGGCGATGATGACCTCGTCCCCGCCGGATGCGCGGATCACGAAGCCGTCATCGGCGAGATCGCCGAAGTTCGCGATTACCGGCGCGGCGGCCGAGGTGGGGCCGAGGTGGATGAGGGTGGCGTCCTCCGGCGGCAGGGCGCCCTCGGCGATCACCGGGATAGCGGCGCCCGACGATTGCTCGATGTAGTCGGCGAGCAGGGCGGCGGCCTCCTGGAGGGTGTCGCTGGCCTCGGCCGGCAGCACGATCGCGGCGCGCGCCTCGCCCTCATCCACGATCGTTGCCGCGTGCGCGCTGGCGGCCGCCAGGGCCGCGATGAGTGCGGCAAGCATCGGTGGCAGGAATGGTCGCATGGCATCACACCCGTACGCCGGAATCGCGGAGGCAGCGCCGCAGGGCTTCGTCAGGAGGGCGGGCCGTTCCTCCGCGAGGGTGCCGTGGCCTCACAGCCTGCGCAGCGGGTCGTCGTCGCCGGCGGCCTCGGACTCGGCATCCTCGTCGGCGGGCTCGGGCTCGTGGACGAGGCGCGCGCGGGTGATGGCATTGCGGCCGAAGCGCTCGGCGATGGCGTCGCGGGCGCGGGTCAGGTCGGTCTGGCGCGCGGGGGTGTCATCGAAGAGCGAGAGCTGCCCCGGCCCGGAGCCGTCCGTCAGGTTCGACACGCCCACGCCGATGAGCCGCGCGCGCCGGGCGCCGAAAGGCACGCGGCTCAGCATCGCGCGCGCGTGCTCGAAGATCGCCTCGTCCAGCTCGGTCGCGGCCTTGAGGGTCGCGCTGCGCGTGAAGAGCTTGAAGTCCGAGAGCTTGACCTTGAGCGTGACGGTGCGGGCGCGCTGGCCGCGGGCGCGCAGCCGCCGGCCCACCTCCTCGCACAGCGCCAGCAGGCGGCGCTCGAGCACCGCCGGGTCGCGGGTGTCGTGCGCCAGCGTCTCCTCGCGGCTGATCTGCTTGCGCGAGTCCTCGCCCGGGCGGTAGTAGGGGACGGGCGCATCGTCCTGGGCGTGCGAGGCTAGTAGGGGACGGGCGCATCGTCCTGGGCGTGCGAGGCGCGGTGCAGGTACTCGCCATGCTTGCCGAAGTGCCGCTCGAGCAGCGCCGCGGGCACGCGCGCAAGCTGCCCGATCGTGTGCACGCCCATCTGCGCCAGGCGCTTGCGGGTCACCTCGCCCACGCCGGGGATGTCGCCCACCGGCAGCTCGAACAGGCGCTCAGGCAGCTCCTCGGGCCGCACGATCACCAGCCCGTCGGGCTTGTCCCAGTCCGAGGCCATCTTGGCGACCAGGCGGTTGGGCGCGACGCCGATG
>JALGUI010000759.1 GCA_029820915.1 Candidatus Zipacnadia bacterium
GCTGCGCGACGTGTGGCGCTGGTACGGTGAGCACGTCTCCAGCGATGATCCGCTGCTGGCGGGCATCCTCCCCTTCCGGCCGCACGACACCCCGCGCACGCTGCCGCCCGGCTGCGAGGTCAGCGCCGCGGGCTTCTGGGCGCGTGAGGGGGCGCGCATCGACACCGAGCGCATCATCCCCAACGCGAACATCTGGTACTTCGGCTGGCACGACTGGGTCAACGAGCGCTACTCGACCGAGGGCTCGTGGTGGTGCCGGGTCGGCGCCTGGGCGCAGGAGACCGCCGAGGGCTTCCGCGACGCCATCGCCCGCTACCAGGCGCAGGGGCTCAACTGCTACCTGTACTTCCGGCAGATCGCGAACCTGGCTCAACGCGGGACGACGCTGCCCGAGGACTGGTTCCGCGCCGGCGCCGGTGGCGCGCTCGACGTCTACGGCGGCGGCTACACCCTCGACCTGCCACCCGAGGTGGCGGCCGACGCGGGCGTCGAGCGCATCCCGTGGGGGATGTACGACTTCGGCAACGATGCCTTCCGCGCGCAGTACCTGCAGCAGGTGCGCGACTGCATGGACTTCTACCGCCCCGCAGGCATCGCCTGGGACATGGGCTGGAGCCCGACGAACCCGGGCATCCTGGCCGTGCAGGCGGAGGCCTTCGGGTGGCTGCGCGAGACGCACCCGGCGATGCGGGTGATCTCGAACGAGGCGTCCGGCACGCCCTCGCAGTGGTTCGCCGACTGCATCCTCATCGAGAACGGCATCCTCTACGGCAAGTCGGTCTGGGACTACGAGGTCGCGAAGGCCTTCGGGACGCAGATCGCCAGCATCGAGCGCGGGCATCTGTTCATCCGCGCCGCCGAGCGGCTGCTCGGCGGCGAGGGCGGCTGGCCCTCCGCGCACGGCCTCGCGGACGCCGGGCGCTTCGCGGAGTGGTCGATGGCCACGACGGCCCTGCCCGAAGACGAGGAAACGCGGGTCAATGAGCTGGCCTTCCGGCTCAACATGCGGGCGGGCCTGCGCACCATGGGGCTCGGTGCCAACTGGGCCTACGTGACCGACGCCCGCTACGGCCCGCGGCCCGTCCCGGAGCCGCTGATCGAGGTCATGACGCAGCTCATGGCCATCCCGCCGCTGCACGAGAGCTTCGCCGTGCGCCTCGATGGCGAAAGCGACGCGGAGGACGGCCTGTACGCAGGCGCGTGGGCGAATGGCGGGAGTCTGCGCGTGGCGGTGTTCAATGACACGCCCGAAGCGCGCGCCTTCACGCTCGCGATCGACGCGGATGCCCTCGCCCGCCACGGCTGGTCCGGCGAGGCGGGCGCGTGGTCGGGCTTCACCGTGGACAGCCTCGCCGAGCTGCGCGAGGTGCTGCCCGCGGCCTCGGCGAACGCAGAGGGCGTCAATATCGCACACGAGCTCGCGCCCTTTACGCTGCTGGTCTGCGAGGCGCACGCCGGGCAGTAGGAGGGACCGACGATGGGCAGACTGCGCATCGGGACGGTCGGGGCCGGAACCGGCCGCGGCCAGTCGTGGATGTCATCGCTCGACAAGCTGACGCGCCTCAGCGACCTGTACGAGTTCTGCGGCTTCTGCGAGGTGAACGAGCAGAAGCGCGCCGCCAGTGCCGAGACATGGGGCGTGCCCGGCTACGCGTCGCTGATCGAGATGCTTGACGGCGCGGCGCCCGACGCCGTCCTCGGCGCCGCGCCGCCGGACGCGAACCTGATGACGCTCGGCGTCTGCGCCGAGCGCGGCGTACACGTGATGACCGAGATCCCCATCGCGCCCACGCTCGCCATGGCCGACTTCATGGTCGAGCAGGCGCGCGCGGCCGGCATCGTGCTCGAAGTCGCCGAGCAGGTCTGGCTGTGGGCCGACGAGTCTGGCTGTGGGCCGACGAACAGCTCAAGCGTCTCATCATGGATGCCGGCCTGATCGGCGAGGTGCAGCACGGTCGGCTCTACTACACCAACAAGGCCGACTACCATGGCCTCAACGCCATCCGCATGCTCTTGCCCGGTGAGGCCGTGCGGGTGCTGGGCGCGACGGGCGAGGTCGATGTGCCCGAGTTCACGCACTTCACGGGCGCGCGCATGACCCATGACCGCTGGGACCTGGGCGTGCTGGAGTTCGACTCGGGCGTCACCTG
>JALGUI010000059.1 GCA_029820915.1 Candidatus Zipacnadia bacterium
CATCCACAACCACAACGCGATCGGCTACGCCAAGGGGTCGCTGGGGCGCAGCTTCGAGATCGCGCGCGAGCACCTCGACTTCTTCGCCCACACCGGCCACTCGCAGTGGCCGGACATGCCCATCATGCCGCGGGACGCGCACATGCACTGGGTGAAGGGCTTCGAGGTGATGAAGCGCGCCTGGCCGACCGTCAAGCGCATGACGCGCGAGTGGAACCGGCCGGGCGAGTTCGCGTGCTTCCTCGGCTACGAGTTCCACTCCAGCGCCTGGGGCGATTACCACATCGTCTTCCCCGACGACGCGGGCGAGCTGCGCTACTTCGCCACCCTCGACGGGCTGAAGGCGTACGCCCGCGAGGCGGGAGCGCTCCTCGTCCCGCACCACCCGGCCTACCCGCGGCTGTGGCGCGGGCAACTGTGGGAGCACGTGGATACGCAGCTCTCTCCCATCGCCGAGATCCACTCAGAGCACGGTGGGGCCGAGCGCGACCGCGGCCTGCACGACTACATCCGCCACTCGATGGGCGGGCGCGCCACCGACAGCACCTGGCAGTGGGCCCTGGACCGCGGGATGAAGCTGGGCTGCGTGGCGTCCACCGACGACCACCTGGGCTTCCCGGGCGCGTGGGGCGAGGGGATCGCGGCGGTACTCGCCGAGGAGCTGACGCGCGAGGCGGTCTTCGAGGCGCTCAAGGCGCGGCGCTGCTACGCCGTCACCGGCGATCGCATTGAGATCGATTTCACGCTCAACGGCGAGCCGATGGGCGGCGAGCTGCCCGCCACCGACGTGCGCGAGATCGCGGTGTCGGTCGCCGGCTGGGACGAGATCGCCATGGTCGAACTCATCCGCAACGGTGAGCCGATCGCGCGCGCCTTCGGGCGGCAGAAGCCGTCGCTGGAGCCGTGGCCGGGCCGCGCGCGCTGCCGGGTGCGCTACGGCTGGGGGCCGTGGGCGACGCTCGAGATGCCGCGCACCTGCGACTGGCGTATGAGCCTGACGCTCGACGGCGCGACCATCGGGCGCGTCGTGCCCGCGTGGCAGTCGGGGCCCTACGAGGAGGACCGCCGCGACCGAGTGCTGGAGCGGAGCGACACCTCGTGCCGCTGGCAGTCGTACACCTCGCGCGCGGGCTGCTTCGCCGAGGACCCGACCAAGGCCATGCTCTTCGAGATCGACGGGCCGGCGAGCGCGGTGCTGCGGCTGGAGACCGCCGAGCCGGCGCCGCGCGTCATCGAGCGCACGCTGGGCGAGCTGGCACGGGAGTCGGTGACCGAGTTCACCGGCCCGTTCACCAGCGAGAACCTGCAGATCGAGCGGCTGGTGCCGCCGGCGTCCTATCAGGCGTCGCTGGAGATCGAGGACGAGGGGAGCGGCGAGGGGACGGACTACTACTACGTGCGCGTGACGCAGGCCAACGGGCAGATGGCGTGGAGTTCGCCGGTCTGGGTTGGGTAAGGCGGGTGGACCACGACGGCGGACGGCCGGGCGGCGTGGGAACGCCGCCCCTCCTGACGGCATGGGCAGGCCAACGGCCAGATGGCGTGGAGTTCGCCGGTCTGGGTTGGGTGAGGCGATGGGTGGACGACGACGGCGGACGGCCGGGCGGGAACGTAGTCCCGCTCCTCCGAACGGCGACGGCGACGGCGGACGGCCGGGCGGCGTGGGAACGCCGCCCCTCCTGGAGGATGCTATGCATCCTCACGGCAACGACTCCGCCAACGAGGGCGTTGGCGGCACACGGCAACCGCCGGGCGGGAACGTAGTCCCGCCCCTCCGAACGGCGACGGCGGACGGCCGGGCGGTGCGGGAGCACCGCCCCTCCTGACGGCATGGGCAGGCCAATGGCCAGATGGCGTGGTCGAGCCCCATCTGGGTTGGGTGAGCGATGGCCGAACACAACGCCGACGAGTACACGACGCTCGATAGCTCGCGTATCCTCGAGCTGATCCGGCCCGAACGCGAGGGCTCGCGGAACCTCAGCCTCGCGCGAGCCGTTGTTGAGTCCGGGCGCAGCACGATCCGGCACCGCCACCACAAGTCCGAGGAGGTCTACTACATACTCTCGGGCGAGGGGGCGCTCGAGATCGGAGCGCGCATCGAGCGGGTGGCGCACGGCGACGCGCGGCTCATCCCGCCCGGCGTCGAGCATCGCGTAACCTGCGTCGGGCCCGAGCCGCTCGTGATCCTGTGCGCGTGCTCGCCGCCGTACAGCGACGAGGACACGGAGTTGACCGAGGCGGTGAAGACCTGACGGCGGCGGACGGCAACGGGGTCCAGGCGAGGGCGCCTGGACTCCAGAGGGAGGATGAGGGCGCCTGGACTCCACGGGGAAGGCGAGGGCGCCTGGACTCCAGGGGGAAGATGAGGGCGCGGTGGAGATGGACCGGCGCATCGAGCGCGTCGAGATGGCGCTGGGGAAGCGGCTGATCGTGCGCCGTGTGCGCACGCCCGAGCCCGAGCTGCGCGGTTACGTCGAGATCCGGCCGAGCTCGATTCTCGTCGAGTACTGCGAGGAGCAGCCGGGCTACTTCTGGGGCTACGAACTGCTGGAGCGCCTCCTGCAGTGGGTGGAGCAGGGCGGCGGCTCCGCATACTTCTACGATGTTGAGGGCAGACTGATCCGCGTGCCCGTGGGACGGCCCGCGGACGCAAAGGGACGAGAGGGATAGCATGTTGGTGACGACGCATTGCCGAAGGGTCGTTGGCCCCTGCACGCTCGCGGCGTGCGCCGCCGGGCTGCTGGCTGTTCTCGCGCTCGGGGGCTGTACGCCGTCGGAGCACCGGCAGGTGATAGCGCGCGTCAACGGTGAGACCATCACGGGCCGCGACCTGCTGCACGAGCTGCGCATGGCGCGCGGGCCCGCGGTGCTCGTCGAGATGATCGACGCCGACCTGATCCGCCAGGGCGCCGAGGAGGCGGGCATCGCCGCCGGGCCCGAGGAGATGGACCTGCGCATGGAGCGCGCGGTGGCGCAGGCGGGCTCGGAGGCCGACATGGCGGCGATGCTCGAGCGGCGCGACCTCAGCCGCGAGCAGTTCCGCGAGATGCTGCTGTTCGACCTGCTGCTCGACAAGCTCGCGCGGGCGTCGATGACCCTCGATGAGCAGGAGATCAAGGACTTCTATGCCGAGTATCGTGACGACTACGCGGTCGGCGAGCAAGTGAAGGCGCGCATGATGCTCTTCGGCACCAGGTCGGACGCCGAGGCGGTGCTGGAGACGCTCGAGGTCGGTGGCGACTTCGCGGGCCTGGCACAGGCGCTGTCGATGGACCCCGCGACGCAGGACAAGGGCGGCGACATGGGCTGGTTCGAGCGCGAGGACTACGCCGCGCCGATCTCGGACGCGGCCTTCGCGCTGCAGCCGGGCGAGGTCTCCGAGCCCATCGAGGCGCCGGACGGCTGGGTCATCGTGCAGGTCGAGGAGCGCAAGGCCGCCGGTCACCGGCCGCTGGAGGAAGTGCGCGCCGAGGTGCGTGGGCGCATCGAGCGGGCCAAGCTGCCCTCCGCGCGCCAGGAGTGGATCACACAGGCGCGCGCCGCGGCCACCGTGCGCATCGCCGACCGCGACCTGCGCGCCGCCACCGAGCGGCTCCTGGAGCACGCGCCGCCGCCTCAGCCTGTCACGCTCCTGCCGGTGCCGCCGCCGCGGTAGGCGGTATGGCGGCAAGGAAGGCAAGGCAGGGAACGACGGGAACGGCGGCCACGACAGGAACGGCCGACGGCGACAGCCAGGCAACGGCGAACGGCAAACGGCGGCGCATGTGAACATGCGCCCTCCGGGCGACCGCGAGCGGTCGCACGGCAAAGGCAACGGCCAGGCAACGGCGGGCCGCATGGCGCGGTTGCCCGGCCCGGAGACTTTGCGCTATAATGCTCCCACGGGCCGGACGCGGCGCCGGATACCCACTCGACTGAACACAAGCGAGTTGACGATAGATGCAGTACTCCGAGAAGGTCATAGACCACTTCGAGAACCCTCGCAACGTCGGGGTGATCGAGGACGCCAACGCCATCGGCGAGGTGGGCAACCCCCGCTGCGGCGACATCATGAAGATCACCATGCAGATCAACGAGGAGACGGATGTGGTCGAGGATATCCGCTTCCAGACCTTCGGCTGTGGCGCGGCGATCGCGGTGAGCTCGATCCTGACCGAGATGGTGAAGGGCAAGACGATTGAGCAGGCGCTGCAGGTCGATAACAGCGATGTTGTGGTAGAGCTCGGGGGGCTGCCCAACATCAAGGTGCACTGCTCGGTACTGGGCGAGGAGGGCATCGCGGCGGCGGCCCGCGACTACTTCGAGCAGCACCCCGACAAGACGCCACCGGCAATCCTGGCGGAGAAGGTCAAGCGCCTCGAGACCGCGGAGGCGCACGAGCACGGAGAGCAGTAGCGGGTGGCGGACCGGCCCGACGCGGCGCAGCCCGTTGACGCGGAACTGCTCGCGTCCCTCTCCTCGATGGAGTTGCGCGCGCGGGCGATGGTCGAGGGCTACTACTCGGGCCACCACCGCAGCCGCTACCGCGGCGCCTCCGTCGAGTTCGCCGACCACCGGCCGTACAGCCACGGCGACGAGCTCAGGCACCTCGACTGGCGGCTGTACGGGCGCAGCGACCGCTTCTTCGTCAAGCAGTACGAGGCCGAGACGAACCTGACCGTGCACCTGCTCCTCGACGCGAGCGGCTCCATGGGCTACCCCGAACGCGGCGTCACCAAGCTCGCCTGCGCCACCTACCTCGCCGCCGGGCTGGCGTACCTGGCCTGGCGGCAGCGCGACGCGGTGGGGCTGACGGTGTTCGACACGGGCCCGCGCGAACAGCTTCCACCCCGGAGCCGCCGCGGCCACCTGCAGCAGGTGTTCGATGCCCTCGAGGGCGCGGCGGCGGGCGGGGAGACGGGGATCGCCGACGTGCTGGGCGACGTGGGCGCGAGCATGCGCCGGCGCGGGTTGATCGTGCTGCTGTCGGACCTGCTTGATGAGCCCGGTGAGGTGCTGCGGGCGCTCGGACTGCTGCGCAGCCGCGGGCATGACCTGATCGTCATGCAGGTGCTGGACCGGAGGGAGATGGACCTGGGGCTGCACGGGCCCGTGGTGGTGGTGGACCTGGAGACCAACGAGCGGCTGGTGACGGATGCCGATGAGATCCGAGGGCGGTACGAGGCGGCGCTGCGGGCGCACGTGGAGCGACTGCGTGACGGCTGCGCGGCCCGGGGCATCGACCATCAGCTCTTCGTGACCGACCGGCCGCTGGGTCCGGCGCTGGTCGGGTATCTGGCGCGCCGACGCAGGCGGCGGGGGTAGGCGGGAGCGACCGGGCGGTGGGCGAGAGGCGCCCGCCGGCCGCCGACAACACATCAGCAAGAGAGGCCACAACCCCCGCCTTACATAAAAGGCGGAACGTAACCTCGCGCCCTGGGTGGTTTGACTTTGACGAGGGGCTATGATACGCTTCTCGCTACAATCATGGGCGGTCCTGTGGCCGTCAGCGCCTCAGCCTCGAAACGATGTACCGGCGGGCAGCGCGACGACCGGGGCGGCCGCCAGGCGCCGCCAGGCGTCGTTCGACGGACCGGGGCGGAGCCGCGGAGGAGGCACGCGGCATCATGGTGCGCATGACGGTGCAGCGGGTGGGCATAGACCCGAGCCGCCAGGCTCTCGTGATCCTGGCGGACGAGGAGGAACGCCGGCTGCTGCCCATCCTGATCGGCCTGTTCGAGGCCCAGTCGATCGCCATGGCGATCAGCGGGGAGCAGATCGGCCGCCCGCTCACCCACGACCTCCTGCTGTCGGTCATCAAGCAACTCGGGTGGCGGCTCGACCGCGTCGAGGTCACCAAGCTGGCCGAGCGCACCTTCTATGCCGAGCTGCACGTGTGCCGGAACGACGAGGGGCTGCAGATCGACACACGGCCGTCGGACGCCATCGCGCTGGCACTGCGCGCCGACGCCCCGATCTACGTCGCCGAGGATGTGCTGACGCGGGCCGAGGTGATCGACGACGCGGAGGAGCAGGAGGAGCAGGACGTGGAGAAGTTCAGGGACTTACTGAGCAGGATCGATTTGGACGAGGACACGCCCGAATAGCGGGCTTGAGCCGCAACCGAACCCCCGGCGGAATGAACCCCTGATCGGCGCACCGAGGCCGGGACCACCCCGCGTGTCGAGCCACAAGTGCTGCGAAGGAATCGGAGGATTCACCTGGTGGAGACATCCAATCGCTGGATCTGGTATCTGTTCGGCGTCGTCTTCGCATTCATCCTCATCGCCAAGGGCCTCACGCTCTACACCGACTACCTGTGGTTTGATTCGTTCGGACAGGCGGCGGTGTGGGGGACGATGTTCTGGACCAAGATCGTGCTGGGCGCGATCCTGGCGGCCTTGTTCTTCGCGTTCCTGTACGCCAACCTGCGCTTCGCCCGTCGTCCCCTGCCGGGGGATGTCACCTTCATCGGCCGGCGGCTGTTGCCGGAGGAGGAGCGCGAGCAGATCGAGCAGTACGCGGACCGCGCCCTGCTGGTGTTCGCACTCGTCGGCGCGGTGATGGGCGGGGTGGTGGCCAGCGCGCACTGGGTCGAGTGGCTGCAGTTCGTCAACGCCGTGCCCTTCGGCAAGGAAGACCCGGTCTTCGGCAAGGACGTGGGCTTCTACGTCTTCCAGCTCCGCTTCATCGAGTACCTGTGGCGCTCGATCTACTACGCGCTGCTGGTGACCTTCGTGGCGAGCACCCTGGTGCACCTGTACCAGGAGGCGATCCGTCTGGTCGGCAACACGATCCAGGCGATTCCACGCGCGCGCGCCCACAGCTTCGGGCTGCTGGCCGCGGCGCTGCTGGTGAAGGTTTACGGCTACCGGCTGGCACAGTTCAACCTGATGTTCTCCACCAGCTCGGGTGCCTTCCGGGGCGGCCCCGGCTGGGCCGATATGCACGCGCGGCTGCCGGTGCTGTATCTGCTGATGGCGGCGGCGGTGGCCTGCGCCGTCATCGTGCTGGTGTCGATCAAGACCCGCAACTACAAGATCCCCGGCGGCGCCGTGGCGGCTCTGGTGCTGCTGTCCTTCCTCGGCGGCACCGTCTATCCGGTGGCGATGCAGAAGCTCGTGGTGGTACCGAACGAGCTGGGGTGCGAGCGGCCGTACATTGAGCACAATATCGAGGCGACGAACTTCGCCTACGGCACGGACGCGGTCGAGCACCAGCTCTTCACCATCAGCAACGACCTGACCGCCGACGTGGTGGGCGCCAACTGGGCGACCATCGAGAACATCAGGCTGTGGGACCACCGACCGCTTCAGCGCACCTATAATCAGGAGCAGGCCCTGCGCGCCTACTACAACTTCCCGGACGTTGACGTCGATCGCTACACCATCGACGGCCGGCTGCGCCAAGTCATGCTGGCGCCGAGGCAGCTCAACGCCCAGAAGATGCCGGGGGCGCAGCGCTGGGTGAATCACCACCTGAAGTACACGCACGGTTACGGCCTGGCGCTGTCGCCGGTGAACGAGATCGGCCCCGAGGGCCTGCCCAACTACTGGGTGGGCGGCATCCCGCCGCAGTCTGTGCCGGAGCTGGAGGTTACGCGCGCGGGCATCTACTACGGGGCGAGCATCCACCCGCGCATGATCGAGCGCATCAGCCCGCCCGAGGAGCCCCTGCGCACCCAGCAGCCGCCGGTGGAGGACGAGGCCCCCGAGGGTCCGGGCGGCGGCCAGCCGCGCACCGGGCCGAATCAGCCGCGGCGCGGCTACGGCGGCACGCCCGAGGACATCACCGCCCAGGACTTCGTCATCGTGGGCAGCAAGGAGCCCGAGCTGGACTACTCGCGCGGCGGCGAGGGCGGGCAGGCCATCGACAACGCCTACACGCACTACGACGGCACGGGCGGCGTGCTGATCAACGGCCTGTTCCGCCGCCTGGCCTTCTTCGCGCGCTTCTTCCCGGACGTGCGCATCCTGTTCACGAACCTGCTCGATGAGGACAGCCGCATCCAGTTCAACCGCACGCTCCCCGAGCGCATGCAGGCGGTGGCGCCCTTCCTGCTGTACGATCCCGATCCGTACCTGGTGGTCGATGAGGATGGGACGCTCAAGTGGGTAACTGACGCCTACGCGGTCTCCGGCAAGTACCCGTACTCGCAGAGCCTGCGACCGTTCGGCAACTACTTCCGCAACTCCGTCAAGGTGCTGTGCGATGCCTACAACGGGACGCCGGAGTACTACATCGTAGACCCGAGCGACCCGGTGGTGCAGTGCTACCAGAAGATGTTCCCGACCCTCTTCAGGTCGGGAGACGAGATGTCGGGCTACATGCGCAGCCACCTGCGCGTGCCGCAACTTCTGTTTACCATCCAGGTGGGCGTGTACGCCGACTACCACATGAAGGACCCCGACGTCTTCTACCAGGGCGAGGACCGCTGGGCGATGCCGCCGGAGATCTACTCGTTCGGGCGGCGCCTGGTCGAGGCCTACTACGTGGTCATGCAGCTCCCGGGCGAGGATAAGCCGGAGTTCCTGCTGATGATGCCGCTGGTGCTCTCGGGCCAGGAGGAGCGGATCATGGTGGCCTGGATGGCCGCCCGCTGCGATGACCCGCACTACGGCGAGCTGATCGTGTACAACTTCCCGAAGGGCGAGACCATCTACGGCCCCTGGATGGTCGAATCCCGCATCAGCCAGGACCTGGAGATCTCGCAGAAGATCACCCTGTGGAGCCAGGCGGGCTCCAAGGTCATTCGCGGCAACCTGCTGGTCATCCCGCTGGAGCAGTCGCTGCTCTACGTCGAGCCGCTGTACCTGGAGGCCGAGGACACCGGTCTGCCCGAGCTGCGGCGCGTCATCCTGTCGTACGGCGACAACATCGTGTGGGGCGCCGACCTCGAGGACGCGCTCGCCCAGCTCTTCGGGCGAATCGCCGGCGGCGAGGCGCCGCCGACCGAGGCCATCGGGGAAGGCCCACCGAGTGAGGCCGCTCCGGCGGAGGAGATCTCGCCCGAGGTGCTGGAGAGCCTGCGCGAGATCATCGATCGGGTGCTGCAGCTCGACCGCGAGGCCCAGGAGGCACAGGAGGCGGGCGACTTCGCCACCTTCCTGGAGAAGAACCAGGAGCAGTCCGAGGCACTGAGGGATCTCGGGCGACAGGTCGAGGCGCAGTAGGAGGCGCAGGGCATGCCGGACCGGTCCGAGCTGCCCGAGGTTGTGTCACGCCTGCTCGAGCCCGAGGCGGCGGGCCTGAAGGTCACCGCCGACAGCACTGTCGGTGCGCGTGAGCCGGTGCGGGTGCTCGTCGAGGCGCAGAACGCGGTGGGCGCGACCGCCACGGGGTTCTCCGGGGGCGTGCCGCTGGTGTTGATCGGGGCCAGTGGCCACAGCAAGATCGCCGAAGCGGAGCTTGTGGGCGGCGTGGGGAACGCGCAGATTGAGGTCGCGGAGCCGGGCGTCTATCACGTGCAGGCGCTGGCCTCCGACGGGCTGCGGGCCGTCAGCGACCCCATCGAGGTGACGGAGGACGCGCCCGAGCTTCGCCTGCTGTGGGGGGACATCCACTCGCACATCCGCGAGCGCAGGGCCCAAGCGCTCATCAGCGACGCCGACGAACTGATGGGCCCGCCGACGGTGGCGGCAGCCTACGAGTGGGCGCGCGACGTTGGGGGCCTGCACTTCGCGTCGGTCACCGACCACGACCTCAAGCTCACCGACGCTGAGTGGCTCGCGACCATCGAGCACGCCAGGCGCATCACCGAGGACGGCCGCTTCGTGGTCTTCCCCGGCTATGAGTGGGGCGACTCGAGCGGCATGGCCATGAACTACGGCCACCGCCACGTGGTCTACCGGCGCAGCCGCGTGCGGGGCGTCGAGCCGGTGCCGCTGCTGCGCTGCTGCGAGCCGCCCACGCACACCGCCCCCGGACTCTACGCGGGGCTGCGCGCCGCCGTGCCCACGGAGGACGTGCTCGTCGTCCCGCACCACACCGCCCGCGGCGGCGGCAACACGTGGCTGAACTGGGACTACTTCGACCCCGAGCTGGAGCGCGTGTGCGAGGTGTTCTCGATCTGGGGGAGCTCCGAGCGCATGGGCGAGCCCTACCCGATCGACTACCTCCCAAGCGGCGGCTACTTCGGC
>JALGUI010000760.1 GCA_029820915.1 Candidatus Zipacnadia bacterium
GACGGGGATGACCACTGAGACGGCGAGCTTGTCGTGGCTGTCCGACAGCTCGTCCATGGCCCGATGCTCCTCCGGGCGAGAGGGTTGCGCCTCTGCATCACAGGCAAGAGAATGTATGTCGGGCTGGAAGCTGAGAGCGCGGGGGCGCGCTCTCATCTGCGCCTGATCCCGCCCCCGGGCGGGATCAGGCGCAGGCCGACCTACGCGAATAGTGCGGGGTAGTTCGCTGCCGGTTCGGGCATGCCTTCAGGAGTCGGCAACGCCTCGCGGCAACCGCCGGGCTCGAACGCCCGCCGGCCGAAACCGCCGGGCTCGAACGCCCGCCGGCCGAAGAGGTCCTTGCGCTCATGTCACGAAGCGCGTAACCTTGTGGTCGGGGCGCCGGGCACGGCGGGCGCCCAGCATCATGCCGCCGCGATGGAGGATGCGTCCGCCTGGCGCCGCGGCGCGGCTGTATGTCTGCACACGTGGGGGTCAGAGATGTCGTCTGATGTCCGAACCGCGGCGCGGGCCCAGGTCGGCGCCGGCGTCACCGGCGTGGGGACCGGGGCCGAGCCGGGGCGCCGGCTGAGCTGGGCGACCTGGCGAGCGACGCTGCTGCTCGTGCTGGGCCTGCTTGTGATGCGGGTGATCTACCTCATCTGGCTCTGCCCGTGGGACCTGGTGCAGGACGAGGCCCACTACTGGGACTGGTCGCGGCGCCTGAGCCTGTCGTACTACAGCAAGGGCCCGGGCGTGGCGTGGACGATCTGGGCGAGCACCGCGCTGCTGGGCAGCCATGAGTGGTCGATCAGGCTGCCTACGGCCATCGCCTCGGCGGTCGGTGCGCTGGGGCTGGCCAGGCTGACCATCGACGCCGGCCGCGGCGATGAGCGCGCGGGCTTCCTGGCCGCCGCCGCGTTCTGCCTCGCGCCGATCTTTCAGGTCGAGGCCCAGGTCATGACCATCGACGGCCCGCTCGTGGCCTGCTGGATCCTGGCCTCGTGGTCCGCCTGGCACGCCTTCGAGGCACACCGGCGAGGGGGCGCGCCCCGGGGCCTGTGGGCGCTGACCGGACTCATCCTCGGCGCGGGCTTCCTGTTCAAGTACACGATGGTGCTCCTGCCGCTGAGCTTCATCCTCTATGGTATCCTGCGCCGCCGCGCGCTGCCGTGGGATCGGCGCCTGACCGCGGGCGTCATCCTCGCGGCCATCGTCTGCCTCATCGTCATGAGCCCCGTTCTTGTCTGGAACCGGCAGAACGGCTGGCCGACGCTGCGCCACACGCTCGGCCACCTGGGCGCGCCCGGCGGCGACAGGCCCACTCAGTGGGCCGACCCGGACTGGGGCATCCCGCTGGTTGAGGTGACGGCCGCCGAGATCGGCGTCGTCGGTCCGCCCATGTTCGCGCTGGTCGTGATGGCGACGGTCTGGGCCTTCCGCTCGCACCGAAGGAGGTCGAGGCGATGGCCCGCGCGCCTGTACATGCTGGCGTGCGGCCTCCCCGTCATCGGCTTCTTCCTGCTGGTGTCGGTCTGCTCGCGCGTGGAGCCCAACTGGGCCATCCCCGGCTTCACCACGCTGCTGGTCCTGGTCGCCTGGCGCACGCCGCCTGCCGTGCGGCAGTGGCAGCGGCGGATGGACGACTGGGCGCACAAGGCCTCGATCATGCGGATCCGCCTGCGCCGGCCCCGCAGCGCGTGGGTCGTGGCCTGGCGCTGGGCGATCGGCTGGGGCATCGCCACCGCGCTGATCATCGCCTTCCCGAGCTACGCCGCGCGGCTGCCCGTCGTCGGCAGGTACGTGCCGCTCCACCGCATGACGGGGGTGCGCGAGATGGCGGGGCGGGTCGAGGCGGCCGCCGACACAGTGCGCGCGCGGACCGGCCGGGAGCCCTTCATCGTCTCCGGCTCGGCGGGCCGGGCCAGCCAACTCGCCTACTACATGCCGGGGCGGCCGACGGTCTACGACGCGGGCGGGTACATCGGCCGCCGCCCGTCCGCCTACGACTACTTCGAGGACACCGACCTGCGCGACCCGAAGCTGCACGGCAGGCCCGCGGTCATGTTCTTCTGGGAGCTTGAGCGCTGGCAGGCCGGCTTCAGGTTCGAGAGCTGCACGGCAGGCCCGCGGTCATGTTCTTCTGGGAGCTTGAGCGCTGGCAGGCCGGCTTCAGGTTCGAGAGCGCCGAGACGCTGGGCGGCGACCCGCCGGTGAACATCGGCTTCGGCTACGGCGGCCCGCGCCTGGTGCGCACCTGGTAATCCATCTGCACGGAGGTAGCGCCCATGAACGTCATCGTCATCGTCGCCGACAGCTTTCGCAAGGACCACCTCGGCTGCTACGGGAACGACTGGATCGCCACGCCCGCGCTCGACGCCTTCGCCGCCAACGCCTGCGTCATTGACGGCGCCTACGCCGACTCGCTGGCGACCGCCTGCGTCATTGACGGCGCCTACGCCGACTCGCTGGCGACCGTCCCCTGCCGCACCTCCATGATGACCGGGCGCATCTGCTTCCCCTTCCGCCCCTGGCAGCCGTTCGAGCGCGACGACCTGCCCGTCGCCGAGTGGCTGTGGGACAAGGGCTACACGTCGGGCTTCGTCACCGATGTGTATCACATGCACAAGCCCGGCTTCAACCTGGATCGCGGCTTCGATGAGCGGGTCTTCGTCCGCGGGCAGGAGTACGACCCCTGGGTCCTCGAGGCGGACGTCGAGAAGGCCTTTGCACAACACTTCAAACCCAGCCCGGTGGCCGGCGACCGCGATCGCTGGGAGGGCAACCTCCGCCAGTACCTGCGCAACATCTCGGTGCGCGAGCGCGAGGAGGACTACTTCTGCGCGCAGGTGGCCACCCGCGCGATCGAGTGGCTGGAGCGCCACCGCGGCGAGGACCGGCTCTTCCTGTGGGTGGACATGTTCGACCCGCACGAGCCGTGGGACCCGCCGCTGCAGCTCAAGGAGCCCTACAACCCCGGCTACGAGGGGCTCGAGATCATCGACCCGGTGCCCTCGCTGGTGGAGGGCTACCTCACGCCCGAGGAGATGGCCAACATCCGGGCGCTGTACGCGGGCGAGATCACGCTCGTCGATCGCTGGATCGGCCGGCTGCTCAACGCCGCGCGCGAGCTGGGCTACTTCGA
>JALGUI010000761.1 GCA_029820915.1 Candidatus Zipacnadia bacterium
TACTCGTCCACCGCCATCAGACCCGCGGCCGCCACGTTCTCGGGCGGCGTGTCGTACGGCAGGTCGCAGCCGGGCGCCAGGACATAGCCGTCGCCATCGCCGATGTCGATGCACCCGAGCGCCGCCCGCTTGGCATCGCCCTCGCTGCCCAGCAGCAGCACCACCGTGAGCTGCAGGTTGCCGCCGAAGGACTTGCCATGCGCCCGCGCGATGTCCCGCAGGTAAGCCAGGTCCACGTTCTCATCCACGAAGACCCCGTCGCAGTGCGTCTGCGCCATCACTTCGATGTTCCGCGTCGCGTCGCCGCAGCAGAACAGTGAGGCGATGGCGTCGCGCCCGTGGATGTGGTCGAACAGCTCGTTCGACGGCGCCGCCACGAACTGCCCGAAGTGCTCCGGCGAGATCTGGCTGACCATCGGGTCCACGACCGCGATGACGTCCGCGCCGCCCGCGATATAGGCGTCGGCCGCCGTCTTCCCCACCTCGGCGCGATATAGGCGTCGGCCGCCGTCTTCCCCACCTCGGCGCAGTAGCTCACCAGCTCCTGCACGCCCTCAACGTCGTCGAACATCTCCAGGAAGATGTTGTTGCCCAGCAGGTGCAGCGCCAGCGTGAAGGGACCGCAGATCAGCCCGAACAGCGCCACACGATCGCCGATCTCGGCCTTGACGGTGCGCAGGGCCTCCATGACCAGCGGGAAACGGCCCGCCTCGGCGCTGAACTCCGGCAGGTCGGCGAGCGCGCTCCCGCTCGCCAGCGGATGCGTCGCCACGCTCGGCGGGCCGTTGTCGGCCCACAGCAGCTCGCAGCCCAGGATCTCCGCCTCCATCTGCAGGTCGAAGCTGATGGGCAGCCCATCGGGCCGGTACAGCTCGTCGGCCTTCAGCAGCCCCTCGGCGATCAGCTCACCGGAGCGCAGGTACTCGTCGGCGGTCCTGCCGATCAGCGCCCCGCCGTGGCAGCCCACGAAGGGCACCCACGCCGGGCGCGGCGTGTGTTCGTTCCTGATCGCACTTAGGAGGATCTCCCTGCCGGTCATCGCGGTGTCTCGACTCCCCTTCGCCGGCGGCGTGGCACTTGTCCAGGCCGCTTTGTAGCTCCGTCATGTGCACTCCGGTGAGGAAGTATAGGCATTGCCTGTCCGGCCGTCTTTCCGTTTGCGCGCAGTTTTGGTAAAATGGTACGGAGTTCGGGCGCAAGCTCCAGGGGGCGTGAGGCGACCATGGCGCGACAGAGCCATACGTGTGGCATCGACGAGCGCACCTTCCGGCGCCTCGCCTCGGCCTACGCGGACCGTTGGCAGGTGGGCCTGTGCGCCGTCTCTACCGACGGCCGACCCGTGCTCAGCGGCGGTCAGTGCGGCAAGTGCGAGGCGACAAGCGATGGCGACTGCGATGAGGCCCGCGCCTTCGCGGTGGGTGAGGCCCTCCGCTGGGGCGAGCCGTCGATCACCCAGTGCCCCGACCGGCGCATGCTCTGGGCGGTGCCACTCATGCGCAACAGCGAGGTCATCGGCGGGCTGATCGCCAGTGCAACGGAGGAGCAACTGCTGTCGGGTGCGGGTGGGCGGCCCCCGCTCGACATACCGCGGGTGTGCGCGGACCTGCGCGTGCTCGTCGAGGAAGAGAACCTCACCAACGCCGCCGCTCTGCGCCTGAGCCGGCAGGCGTACGCCGACGAGCAGCAGCGGGCCCACGCCATCCACGCCTTCAAGAGCGACCTGCACTACTCGATCCGCGAGCTGTACATGCGCGAAGAGCCCGCGCTGATGGCCGCCATTCGCTCCGAGGACCGGCGCGCCGCCCGCGAGATCCTCAACCGCCTGCTCATGACCGTACACTACCACGCCCGCGACCGCCTGGACCTGGTAAAGAGCATCTTCCTCGAACTGGTCGTCACCATGAGCCGCACGGCGGTTGAGGCCGGCGGCGACCCCGAGGAGTCGCTGGGCATCAACTACCGCTCGATGGTCGAGGTCGCCGAGATCGGGTCCGAGGAGGAGCTTGCCGGATGGCTGCGGGACATGCTCGAGGGCATCATGGACGCCATCGAGCGCCACCGCGGTAAGGACCCGGGCTTCCTGCTGTTCGAGGCGCTGGAGTACATGCAGCAGCACTGCTGCGAGCACATCTCTCGCGACGACGTGGCCCAGGCGGTACACCTGTCGCCCTCACACTTCTCGCACCTGATCGGACGCGAGTCCGGCGCCACCTTCACTGACCTGCTGGGCCGCATGCGCATCGACCGCGCCGCCGAGATGCTCGCGCGCACCGACAAGCCCATCGCCGCCCGCGCCGCCGAGATGCTCGCGCGCACCGACAAGCCCATCGCCGCGATCGCGCTCGAGTGCGGCTTCCGCGACCAGAGCTACTTCACCAAGGTCTTCCGCCGCTACCGCCAGACCACGCCGTTGCGCTACCGCAAGGAGTTCGAGCCGGGGAGGGCCACGTGATGCTGCGCATTGCGATCGTTCTGCTCGTTCTGTCGGTGACCGCCGCGTGGTGCCGGCCCGCCGACTGGTGGAGCGACCGCTGGCGC
>JALGUI010000762.1 GCA_029820915.1 Candidatus Zipacnadia bacterium
CACTTCCAGGCCGTCTTCGGGCCGACCGAGCACCGGCAGTCCTACTGGTCGTACGCCCTCCCGGAGCCGATGCCGCTGGTCGAGGGCCTGCAGGCCATCTCGTTCCGAGTGAAGAGCGCGTCGGTGGTGCGCCTGAAGGTCGGCATCAGCCCCTTCGGCTTCATCTACCACGGGCCGGAGAGCACGGGCGGCGGCGAGTGGGAGACGGTCACCCTCGAGAACGCGTGGGATGAGCTGGCCGCCTGGTGCGGGCGCGGTGAGCGGGACCCCGCGGAGGGGTTCGTGTCCAGTGTGATCTTCTCCGTCGCGGGCACCGACAACGTGACCGCCGACGTGGTCATCGACGATCTGACCTTCACGGCCGCGGAGGGCACGAGCGAGATGATCGACGAGGAACGGTTCAGGCGACAGGTAGCGCGCACGCGCGTGAGCGTGGTCACGCAGCTCTGGAGCGATGAGGGTCGGACGCTGGAAGCCGTCGAGCGGCTCATCGACGAGGCCGCCGCCGACGGCGCCGACATCGTGCTGCTGCCCCAGGAGTGCGTGCGGAGCGCCCCCCGGTCTGCCGGGCCCATCAGCGAGGCCATCGCCGCCAGGGCCGCCGAGCACTCGGTCTACGTGGTCGGCTGCATCCGCGAGACCGAGGGCGAGCGAACCTACGTGACCAGCTTCCTGTGTGACCGCACGGGCGAGATCGTCGGCAAGTACCGCAAGTCGCACAAGATGCCCGACGAGGACATGGACCTGGGCGATGATCTCCCGGTCTTCGAGACCGACTTCGGCACCGTCGCCATGCGCATCGGCACCGACCGCTACTTCGCGGACATCGACCACGTCTTCGCGGCCAGGGGCGCGAAGCTCGTGCTCTGGTCGCAGATGCCCGAGCCGGTGGATGACGAGTGGCTGCAGGACGCGCCCGCGTGTGGGCGCGCGATCGACTTTGGGCTGTTCTTCGCCTGCGCGCGCTACGCCAACGCCGGGGAGGGCTGGATCACCAACAAGTTCCCGCCCTACCGCGGCATGCCGCTGGGCCGCTCGTGGGTCGTCAACCGGGAGGGCCAGCGCATCGCCTGCACGCGGCGCACGGGCGCCGGCGTGGCGACGGCCATCATTCCGAAACAGCAGCTTCACGGTAGCGGCCGCGGGCCATCCGGCCGACCCGCCTTTGCGATGCTCGCGCGGCCCATGCCCATCCCCGAGCCGCGCGAGTGGGCGAAGCGCCGGGTGCGCCTGACCGCCATCGAGAATCACATCTCCTTCGACGATCTGCTGGCGAAGCTCGACGAGGCGGGCGAGATGGGCTCCGACCTGGCCGTCACCTATGAGTTCGTCTGGCTCCCCGTGGGGGGAGGCGCGACCGAAGAGGCGCTGGCGGCGGCGGAAGAGGTGGCGCGCCAGCGGCTGGTGCAGGTCGCCGCGAAGGCCCGCCGATGGCAGATGTACGTGCTGGTGGCGGGCGTCATCGAGCATCAGGAGATCAACGAGGCGATCGTGTTCGACCGCGAGGGCAATGAGGCCGGGCGCTACGTCAAGTTCGCCTCGACCTATGACCTGCAGCAGGTCGGGACCGAGCTGGCGGTCATCGAGACGGACTTCGGCCGGCTCGGCGTGCGCATCTGCGCCGACGAGGGGCTGGTCGAGCTCGACCGCTGCTGGGGCGTGCTCGGCGTGGACGTATTCTGCACTCCGACGCAGAGCTGGGGCCCCGACGCGCTGCACCGCGACATGCGTGACCTCGCCCGCGCCATGGACGCGGGGTTCTTCCTGGTGGAGGCCACCCATAGCGGCACCGAGGCGCGCCACAGGAGCATCATCGCTGACCCGACCGGCGCGATCGTTGCGTCCTCGGACTACATGCGTCCGGGCCTGGTGAGCGCGGTCGTGGACCTCGACAACGACCGGCCGCGCCGCTACATCCGCGAGTGGACGCCCCACGAGCCGCACGGCTACCTGCCGCAGTACCAGCCGACCGAGTTCCCGGCGGTCGCCAACGACCTGCGCGGGACCGTGTTGCGCCAGCGCCGCCCGGAGCTGTATGGCGCGCTCGTCCCCGAGCCCGAGGAGGCGCAGTAGTGAGACGCCTGGCCATTGCGCTCGTGACGTTCGCCTGCGCCTTCGCGACGCAGGTCGCGGGTGAGGTGCGCCTCTGGGACACGGGCCATCACTATTCGGAGAAGTTCTACGCCATGCGGCAGACGGCGTGGCCAGATCGCGCCGATTGGACGCAGGTGCCCTGGGGGACCACCGACCAAGAGTTCTCGGGCGATCCGCTGCTTGAGG
>JALGUI010000763.1 GCA_029820915.1 Candidatus Zipacnadia bacterium
AGGGATGCCCGCCGGGCCCACGATCTCCTGCCCGGCTTGTGTGCCCGGCCGCTCCCACGGGCGGTCGCCCTCCGCATCGCCACAGGCTGCTATCACACTGACGGACAGGGCCATGATCACTACGGTTCTGGTGAGAAGTCCCATCGGTCTCTCCTCTGCTCCTTGGCTGTCTCCCTGCACGACGTCACGCCGGCATGACCCGCAACGCCACATGCGCCAATTCTCGATGGACGTCCCAGTATCCTCTCAGCTTCCCGTGCCGTGTCATCAGTGCCATCGCGGCTCGACTCCCGAGTTCCCCTGTCCGCAACGCATGCGGAGGATTCGGAGGCTCCGAAGCCTAACATCTCCGCGGGGTCCAGTTGCTGCAGGCGAGACGTGGGCGGCACGAGCGAATACCTGCGGAGCGCGGTGGTAAGCCATGATCCTACGAGGACTGGGTCGGGCCCTTCTACCCCGAGGGCACGGACAAGCGCGAGTTCCTCGGCCTCTATGCCGAACGCTTCAACTGCGTCGAGGTCAACTACACCTACTACCGCATGCCTGACGCCCGCACGCTTGCGGCCATGTCCGCGAAGACCGCGCCCGACTTCCGCTTCGTGGTCAAGGCGAACCGGGAGATGACGCACGAGCGCGAGGAGACCGGCCCGGCGATCCTCGCGGAGTTCGTGGCGGCGCTGGAGCCGCTGCGCGCCGAGGGCAAGTTCGGCTGCGTGCTGGCGCAGTTCCCGTGGTCGTTCAAGTGTGACCAGCAGAGCGTGGACTACCTCAAGCGCTTCCGCGAACTCATGCCCGCCGACGTGCCGGTGGTCATCGAGTTCCGCAACCGCACCTGGGTCCGCGACGAGATGTTCGCGTTCCTGCGCGCGGCCCACTTCGGCTTCTGCTGCGTCGATCAGCCGGACTTCGACAGCCTCATCCCGCCCATCGCCGAGGCGACGTCGAGCATCGGCTACGTGCGCTTCCACGGCCGCAACCGCGAGAAGTGGTGGGAGCACGACGAGCCGTGGGAGCGCTACGACTACCTGTACTCGCGCGAGGAGCTGGCGGAGTGGGTGCCGAAGGTGCGCGGGCTCGACGAGCAGACCGAGGACACTTACCTGTTCTTCAACAACCACTATCACGCGCAGGCGGTCCAGAACGCCATGGAGTTCGCCGAGCTGCTTGACGAGGCCGACGGCGGCTGAGTGTCGCGCGCCGGTCGCGCTCGCGAGGCTGCGGAACGGCGTGCAGGCGAGGGCGCCCGCACTACGGCACAAGAGGCGTCGCAGCAACGGAGGCCCTGAGTGGCGTGCAGGCGAGGGCGCCCGCACTACGGCACGCGTCTCATTGGCCCGCGGTAAGCCGGTTCGTAGGACGGGCGCCTCGTCTGTCGCACGGATCGGCCGATAGACAAGCCAGCGGCAACCAATACGTAGTGCGGGCGCCCTCGCCTGCACATGTCGTTCGTGACGTACCTGGTCGCGGCCCGCGGACCGCCATTCCGTCAGACCAACGGGAGGCCCACATGAAGATACTGGTCACCGGGGGAGCGGGCTTCATCGGCTCGAACCTGGTCGATCGCTACCTCACCGAGGGGCACCAGGTCGCTATCGTGGACAACCTCGCCACCGGGCGGCGCGGTAACATCAACTCGCAGGCGAGCTTCCACGAGGTCTCCATCACCGACGAAGACGCGCTGCGCGGCGTCTTCGAGGCCGAGCGGCCCGAGGTGGTCAACCACCACGCGGCGCAGATGGATGTCCGGCGCTCGGTCAGAGAGCCCCAGTTCGACGCGCAGACCAACATCATCGGCACGCTCAACGTCATCGAGGCGGCCCGCGCGCTCGGCGCGCGCAAGCTCATCTTCTCGTCATCGGGCGGGGCCATCTACGGCGAGGCGGACATCATCCCCACGCCGGAGACCGCGCCCCTGCAGCCCATCTCGCACTACGGCGCGAGCAAGCTCGCGGCAGAGGTCTACTTCGCGCTCTACGGCCGCCTCTTCCGCATGGAGTATACGGTCCTGCGCTACGCCAATGTCTACGGGCCGCGCCAGAACCCGCACGGCGAGGCGGGCGTGAACGCGATCTTCGCCAACATGATGCTGCGCGGCGAGCGCCCGACGATCTTCGGCGCCGGCGACAAGACGCGCGACTACGTCTTCGTGGGCGACGTGGTGCGGCGAACGTGCTGGCGCTCGAGCGCGGCTCCGGCGAGGTGCTCAACATCGGCACGAGCGTGCAGACCGCCGACCAGGAGGTCTACGACGCGGTCGCGGCGGCGGTGGGCTTCGACGAGGCGCCGGTCTATGGCGAGGAGCGCGCGGGCGACGTGCGGCACTCGTGCGTGGACCCCTCGCGCGCACAGCAGGTCTTGGGCTGGGCGCCGACGGTCGAGTTCCGCGCGGGCGTCCGCCGCACGGTCGAGTACCAGCGCGAGCACGAAATGGGGTAGGACAGCCCTCTTCAAGCCCGTCCCGTGGCCCGGGCACTCCTGCCCGGGCGCTGTACTGCGGGTCCACGGTGTGTACGATGGCCGAGGTACCCATCGCACACAATGA
>JALGUI010000764.1 GCA_029820915.1 Candidatus Zipacnadia bacterium
CGACTACGCGGAGCTCGCAGAGGCCGTGCTGGGCACCGAGGTCATCATCCTCGACCGCGAAGGCGACTGGTACCGGGTCGCGCTGGACAACGGCACGACCGGCTACATGGCGAGCTGGCTGCTCGACACCCGCGCTCAGCGGCGCGTGCGGCAAGGGGCGGAGGGCGCCACCCCGAGCGTGTCGTCAGGCGGCTCGGCCATAGGCCGGGCGTTCGTGGACACCGCCATGAAGTACCTCGGCTACTCCTACTCCCGCGGCACCGCCGGGCCGACCACCTTCGACTGCTCCGGCTTCGTGCACTACGTGCTGGGCCGGCATGGCGTGGCCGTGTCGCGCAGCAGCCGCACACAGTTCCGCGAGGGCACAGCCGCACACAGTTCCGCGAGGGCACGCCGGTGTCACGCGGCGAACTGATAGCGGGCGACGTGGTCTTCTTCAAGAACACCTATCGCCGCGGCATCTCGCACGTCGGTCTCTACATCGGGGACGGCGAATTCATCCACGCTTCGAATCGGCGCGGCGGCGTCAAGATCAGCGAACTCGACTCCAGCTACTACCAGCCGCGCTGGGCCGGCGCGCGCCGCATGCGCTAGCCCGGCCGCAACCGCCTTCCGCCTCGGGGGTGTTCGTCTGCATGTCCGCCGAGATGGCCCAACGTGCGCTCCTCCTCGTGAGCGTGGCAGTGCTCCTCACGCTCCTGCCGCTGGTCGGCTGTGGGCGGGAGGCCGCGAAGCCACCGATCATCCCAGAGGCCGGGGCCGTCGAAGCCCCGGCGGACGATGCCGGAGAGCAGGCTGAGGCCCCCGAGCCGTCCGAAGAGGCGAGCGGGGAGCAGCCCGCCGCCGCGGCGGTGGAGACCGCGGCCGAGCCCCTCGCGGAGGGCGCCACGCAGCCGCCGGAGGCGGGAGGACCGTCCCTGGGCGCGCGCGTCCTCGCCGTCCTGAAGGCCATCGGCATCTTCCTCGGCAAGGTCCTGTTCGTCGCCATCATGCCGACGGCCATCGCGGCGACGCTGCTGGGCCTGCCCGGCGGCGTGCTGGTCCTGGCCAACGCGACGGTGTACTCCGCCCTCCATGGTTGGGCCAGCCCACCGTGGTGGGTGCTCATCATAGTGGCCCTCATCGCACTTGGGGCCGAGCTCGCCGAGAGCGCCCTGTCGTTCGCGGGCGTGAAGCAGTCGGGGGCCAGCAACAAGACGGGCTTGTGGGTGCTGGTCGGCGGCTTTACAGGCGCAGTGGTGGGCGGCGCGCTGGGGCCCTTGCTCGCGACGGCCGGCGCGCTGGCGGGCCCGGTGGGCTGGGGCCTGCTGTCGGTGCTGCCGCCGATCGGGTTGGGCATGTTGGGCGGCTTCCTGGGCGGCTACTTCTTCGAGCTGCGCACCGGCAAGACCCCGGAGGAGGCGCGTAGCGCCGGATGGGGGGCGCTTCTGGGCCGCGTCGCGGGGTCGTTCACCAAGGCGATGCTGGTGGCCGTGATGGGCACGGTAGTGCTCATCGCGAGCTGGGGGACGTTGTTCTGAGGGGCAACCGGGGATCGGCAACCCCGCCCAGGGGCGGGGCAACCGGCCATGGCCGTTTGCGTCATCCGCGACGACCAAGCTCTCCCACGGCCTCTACGGACCTGGGGGGTACGGCCTGTCACATCCCCCGGCCCTTAGTCGGGGGCAGGGAAGAATACTGGCGGCGGGCGGCCTCGTCCTCGGCAAGCTCGGCCGACCCGAGGTCGCGGTCCCAGCGCTTGGCCTCGGCGATGACGGCCGCGGCGTAGTAGTCGTCAGTGTCGGCGCCGGCGACGGCGGCCAGGTCCTCCGCTGAAGCGAAGAGAGCGTAGTCGGGCTCGAAGGTGCCCTCGACGGTGGGCAGGGGCGGCTTCTCATCGCGCGCGAAGCCGAGAAGCTGCAGGGCCGAACGCAGGAGGTGCTGCTCCCAGGAGGCCTCTTTGCGGCCGTCCGCGAGCGGGACGCCGGTGGCGTAGATGGCGCGGAGGCGCTGCTGATCCTCGCGCGCCTGCTCAAGCTCCTCGCCGGACAGCTCGGGCAGCAGCGTGTCGAGGTAGTGGTCGGAGAAGAGCCCGTGGTTGGCGTGCGGCGCGTCGGGCATGGCAAGTCCCCCTGGGCGAACGGCACACTAACAACTGACAGGCAGGA
>JALGUI010000765.1 GCA_029820915.1 Candidatus Zipacnadia bacterium
CGTGATCCTGTGCGCCGAGATCCGCGACCGGGAGACGCTGCAGTTGTGCTTTTCGGCGGCCCTCACCGGCCACCTGCTGCTGACCACGCTGCACACTGACGACGCCATTCGCACGGTGCGCCGCATGATCGACGTCGGCGCCGAGCGCTTCCTCGTCGCCGATACGCTGCTGGGGGTGCTGGCGCAGCGGCTGGTGCGCAAGGTGCACCTCGAGTGCGGCGAGCTGCACGAGCCGACGGAGGAGCAGCGGCAGTGGTTGCTCGACGCGGGCATCGCGGAGCCGCCCGACACGCTCACCCGTGGAACCGGCTGCCGCGACTGCCGCGACACGGGTCATGTCGGGCGCACCGGCATCCACGAGCTGCTGGTGATCGACGAGGAACTGCAGCAGATGATCGCCGGCGACGCGGAGATTGGCGAGATCGAGCTTGTGGCCGCGGGTAAGCGCGAGCCGATGCGCTACGACGCCGCGCGCAAGGTCGTCGCGGGCGAGGTGGACATTGAGGAGGCCATGCGCGTCACGGCCTTCATGCCTGACTACGAGTAGGCCTCACGCCGTGTGCCGCCGACGCCCTCGTCGGCGGGCTGTTCGGGGAGAAACAGACGACAGGCCGGGCAGTGGCCCGGCCTGGCCAGGGGCACCGGCTACAGCTCGCCGCTCTCGATACTGCGCAGCATCTCGGCGGCGGTCTGGCCGGCCCAGTCGTCGGGCGCGAGGTCCCGGGCCGTCTCCCACGCCGCGCGGGCGGCGGCCCGGTTGCCGGACGCGTAGTAGGCCTCGCCGCGATAGTAGTGCGCGCTCGCGTAGTCCGGATGCGCCTCGATGGCGCGCCCCAGGTCCTCGACCGCCGCGACCACGTCGCCGATCTGCAGGTCGATCAGCCCGCGGTTGTGCCACGCGCGCGCGAAGCCCGGGTTTATCTCCAGCGCCCGATCGCAGTCGTCGCGCGCGGCGAGGAAGCTCTTGTTCTCGAAGCGCGCCCGCGCCCGCGCGAGGTACGCGGCGGCGTAGTCGGGCCGGAGCTCGATGGCGCGCGTGAACTGATCGAGCGCGTCGTTGGGCCGCCCGCGCCGGCGGTAGATGTGGGCGCGCTCCACCAGCGCCTCGACGAGCGTCTCGTCCAGGTCGGCGGCCGTCACGAAGTCCTGCAGCGCATCGCCGTCCTGCTGCAGCAGCAGGCGCGCCAGCCCGCGCACGTAGTAGGCTTCGGCGTCCGTCGGGTCCGCGTCCACCGCGCGCGTGCAGATCTCGACGCCTCGCGCGGCGTCCCCGTTCGCGCGATCGACGTTGCCCAGCGCGTGCCACGCGTGCCCGCGGCCGACCAGCGCCATGGCGAGGCTGGATTGCGCCCGCAGCGCCTGGTCGAAGCTCTCGCGCGCCTCCTCGAGCTTGCCGTCGCCGAGGAGGATCATCCCCCGCGCCACCAGGGCGTCGGCGCAGTCGGGATCGGCGGCGAGGACCATCGCGCACAACTCGAGGGCGTCATCAGTGCGCGCCTGCAGCTCCAGCACCCTCACCCACGCCAGCAACTCCTGCTGCTCGGCGCGCTGCTCGTCGGTGAGGTCGGCGAGGGCGACCAGCGGCAGCAGGGCGGCGAGGATGACCGTGATGACTGTGCGATGACGCGGGATCATGGGCACTCGCTTCGCACGATGTTGATGGTGGGCGCGCGCAGGTTCGCCGGCGCGGGTGGCGCCTCCTCCGCGCGGACCGCCGCGACAGGCGCGATGTTTCACGTGAAACATTCGTTCGATCAAGGCCGCCAGCAGACCGCATGGTTGAGCCCGGCTTCCCCGCGCCGACGGGCGAGGCGCCCGTGGCACGAGGTCGCGCAAGGCAAGCGGGGCGCCCGGCTCGGGCGCCCCGGGGCGCCCCGCGGGGTGTGCGCTGCCGTCGGTAGGGCCGGCATCCTGCCTGCCCACGTCTCCGGCCTACGCGTCGCCCGCCCTGTGCAGGAGCTGCTCCCACTTCCAGTCCACCCACTCCTGCACCGCGGCGCGGACCTCCGCGCCCTCGTCGCTACGGAACAGGTGGCGGAAGCGCGTCTGCGGCTCGAGGAAGGCCTCGATGGGCTG
>JALGUI010000060.1 GCA_029820915.1 Candidatus Zipacnadia bacterium
AAGCCTATCCTACAATGACGACACCTGACGGTGCCGAGGTACCCGCCTGCTCCGTGGTGACACAGGAACACGTGCAACGGATGCGCTCCGCTGAAGGAGGGGGTGGCCCGAGCGCAGCTCGGGACGGGGGAGGAGGCCTTTGCCCTTCCAGCGAGCGGGCGGGGGCGAGCCGACCTGCCTAGTTCGCTGAGACCCGAAGCCTGAGACAGCACTTCGCACGCGGCCGGGCGTCGTTGCCGTGAGGATGCTCCGCATCCTGCAGGATGTCACCATCCTCCAAGATGTGAAGCATCCTCCTGGAGAGGCCGCTCCGAGCACGACGGGCCGGGGTGGAACCTGCGAGGTCCGTCGCCAAGCTCCGGACCTCGCACTCCTTGCGCGAACGCTTCGCGTTCGACGCTCGGAGCGGCCCCTCCAGGGGACCTATGCATTACCCACAAGTCGGGACGGCTGCGGCGAGGCCACGCGACGGCCAAGCGATGCGCCGCCTTGTCGTGAGGATGCGCAGCATCCTCACGAAGGCGCCGCTCCGAGCCGCCCAGGTCCTACGGAGGGGCCGCCGCGAGCGAAGCGAGCGGGCCGACCTGCCAGAGCAGGTCGGAGGTTCCACCCCGGCCCATGTCGTCTTGCCCGGCCACGGTGGGGCCTGTACAGGCGACAGACGACGCCCCAGGGCATGTGCGCGCCGGCAGGCGCACAAATCTGGATGCCGCCCGCCCGCCGGGGGCCTGTTCCTTGACGTTGGCCCGGCGCGAGTGTATCCTGCCACCCACGCTCGCCACTTGGGGGGGATGGACTGAAGAGAGGAGAACCGGTGTGCGCAAAGCAACACATCTGCTGAGCGCGGTCGCGGCCGTCTGCGTGCTTGCCTCGGCCTGCGCCGCCGCCCCGATCCTCGACCCGACAAGGATCGTCGAGAGGACCTTCGACAACGGCTTCCGGCTGATCGTCAAGGCCGAGAACCAGTGGGGACTGGCCTCGGCGAACCTGGTGATCGTCCTACGAGGCCGAGGGGCAGACCGGCGTCGCGCACCTGCTGGAGCACCTGCTGTTCGAGGCCACCGACCTGCGCGACGAGCAGCGCGTCGGGCCGGCCATCGAGGCGCTGGGCGGCTACGTCAATGCCGCCACCACCCGCGACTTCACGCATATCGAGGTCACGGTCGCGAGCCAGTACCTCGAACCGGCGCTCGAACTGCTCGCCCAGGCGGCGTTCGAGCCCCGGCTCTCGCCGATCGCGGTCGCGCGCGAGCGCGAGGTGATCGCGCGAGAGCTGATTGACCGCCTCGACAGGGCGGGTGGGGCGCTGGACGACCTGCTGTGGACCACCGCCTTCTCGACCCACCCCTACGGTCGGCCCATCGGCGGCAGCCCGGCGCAGGTCGCCGAGCTGACCGCCGATGATGTGCTCGACTTCTACGCGCGCTTCTACGTCCCGGCCAACATGGCGCTGGTGGTGGTCGGCGACGTGGACGCCGCGGGGATCGAGGCGCGTGTCGCGGAGCTGTTCGGCGGCCGGACCGGCGCGCCCGTGGAAGTGCCGGAGATCGCACCCGAGCCCGATCCGGTGGACGTGGCCATCGCCGTTGACACCCGCGAGAGCGAGGCCACCATCGTCAGCTTCGCCTGGCGGGCGCCGGAGGTCGAGGACTTCGCCGAGGTCTGTGCGATGGACCTGATCTACACTATCCTCGGCGAAGGGCCGTTGGGCCGCCTGCACGGCGCGCTCAACGAGCAGGGGCTCGCGCTCATGTCCGACGTGCAGTACCTGACCCAGCGCGACCGCGGGCTGCTCATCATCACCGCGCTGACCGTCCCGGACAAGGAGCTTGAGGTGCGCACGGCCATCCTCGCCGAGATCGAGCGCCTGCGCGCCGAGCCACTGACCGGGGAGCAACTCGACGAGGCGAAGCGCGTGCTGCGCATCGGCTACGCCTTCAGCAACGAGGCCTACAGCGACCAGGCCGGCTCGCTGGGCTTCTACGAGGGGCTGGGCGACTACACTCTCGCCTACGAGTACATCGACCACGTGAACGCCGTCACGCCCGAGCTCGTGCAACAGGTCGCGACCGAGTATCTCAATCCCGACGCGTACACACTGGCCATTATCCGGCCCCAGCCTCGGCCGGGAACCACGGAGGAGGCGCGGGCGCCGTGCTCAAGCTCATTCGCGCAGGGCTGATCGCTCTGGCGGTGCTGAACCTGGCCGCCGCCGAGTGCGCGCCGGCCGTGCGCGCCGTGCTCGACAACGGCCTGACGGTGCTGGCCGTGCCGGACGACCACAGCCGCATCGCCGGGATCGCCATCGTGATCGGCTCGTCCATGGCCGACGAGCCGGAGGACATGCGCGGCGCCCGGGCGGTGGTGCAGCAGCTCATCGTCATCGACAGCCACGAGCAGATGGGCGAACAGCTCGTCCCGGTCTCGGCCTTCATCGACCCCCGCTCGTCCGGGCTGGGCGTCAATACGGACTGGGACTTCGTCGAGGTCACGCTATCGGTCCATGCCGAGGAGCTCGGTATCGGGCTCGCGGCCCTTGCCAAACACGTCTTCTCGGTCGAGATAGCACAGGAGCGGCTGGACAGGACGCTGGAGCTGGTGCGGCGCGGCTACGACATGGCGCACCAGTCGCCGGTGCAGGGCACCTTCGACCTGTTCCGCGCGGCGCTCTACGGCGATCACCCGATGAGCGATTCGCCGCAGGGCCGGCCGGAGGCGCTGCAGGCGATGACGCTCGAGAGCCTGCAGGCCTTCCGCGATGCGCAGTACGTGCCGGCGAACGCCGTGCTGTGCGTGGTTGCGCCGATGTCCGCCGACGAGATCATGGCGGCCGCGGCCGAGGCCTTCGGCGGGCTGCCCTCGGCCCCGGCTCCACAGACGCCTCCGGCGCCGGAGCCGCCGGGCGACTCGCGCGTCGAGGTGGGCGAGAGCGCAGGCCTGGTGCAGGCGTCGATGGTGGTGGGGGTGCCTCTGCCCGCCGTGGATGACCCGCTGTTCCCGGCGGGCGAGGTGATCGCCGCGCTGCTGGATGGCCGCGGCGGCCGACTGCGGCGCGACCTGGGCCTGCTGCAGGCGCTGGCGCTGGCGATCCCGACGCGGCTGCTCGACGAGCACTACCCGGTCGGCATGCTGCCGGTGCCGCTCGCAGAGCGCCCGTTCCTGGCGGTTCACGCGCTGTCGTCGCCCAACACTATCGAGTCCGTGCGCCGGGGTCTGCTGCGCCACCTGCTGGCCCTGCGCACCGGCAGCGTGACGGACGCGGAGTTCGACCGCGCCCGCCAGCGCGTCATCAACGCGCACATGTTGCGGCATGAGCGGCCGGTGGACAGCGCGCTGTACCTGGCCCGGCGGGGGCTGTTCGGCCTGGGCGGGGCCGATGAGGCGGTCGCCGCCGTCGAGGCCATCACCAAGGACGACCTGACCGCCGTCGCGACCCAGTGCTTCGGCCGCCATGCGGTCGGCGTGCAGATGCCGGCTTCGTAGCGGGGAGGGCCCACGATGATCGAGGGCGTGCGGATCAAGAGGCTCGTCCGCCACGTGGACGACCGCGGCTGGCTCATGGAGATCCTCCGCGACGACGACGAGATCTTCCTGAGCTTCGGCCAGGTCTACATGTCCGCCTGCTTCCCGGGTGTCGTCAAGGCCTGGCACTGCCACGAGAAGCAGACCGACAGCTTCTGCGTGGTCGTCGGCAACGCCAAGATCGGGCTGTACGACGATCGCGAGGGCTCGCCCACCCACGGCGAGGCGCAGGCCCTCGTCGCCGGCGAGTTGAACCCGATCCTCGTGCAGATCCCGCCGCTCGTGTGGCACGGCTTCATGGCGCTCGAGGGCCGCACGGCGGTCATGCTCAACGTGCCTACAGAGCACTACAACCCCGACGAGCCGGACGAGCTGCGCCGCGACCCGTTCGACCCCGAGATCCCCTTCGACTGGCTCACCGAGAGCGGGTAGCGCCGCCCGGCGAAGACACCACCGCGTTGGGGCCTGCGAGGACGGAATGCCGCGTGGGAACAGGGGGATGAGGTGGGTTCCTGATGATCGACGAAGTGGCGGGGGCGCTGTGTGACGCCAGGGTTGTGAGATTCGGTGTGTTCACCTACGTCTCGGGCAGGAAGGGCCCCATCTACGTTGACATGAGGGTTCTCCCGTCCACGGTGTCCGCCATGGACGCGGTCACCGACGCCATGGCGGAGACGGTGGATGAACTCGGGCCCGACATCCTGGCGGGCGCGGAGACCGCCGGGATACCGCTCGCCGCCGTGCTGTCCATGAAGACCGGCATCCCGATGGTCTACGTCAGGAAGAAACCGAAGGAGCACGGGACGAGGAGCCAGGTCGAGGGCTTCCTGGATGATGGCCAGAGGGTTCTGTTGATAGACGACATGATAACAGACGGGGGCTCGAAGCTCGCCTTCATAGCGGGGGTAAGGGAGGCCGGCGGCGAGGTAGGTGACGCTCTCGTGGTCCTGGACCGGCTGCAGGGCGGCTCGGCGACCCTCGCCCGGGTGGGGGTCACGCTGCACTCGCTCATTAACCTGCCCGAGCTCCTGGACTACATGGTCGTTGAGGGCCTGCTCGAACGCGAGCGCTACAACGAGGTCGTCTCCTACCTGGCCGACCCCGACGAGTGGGAAGGGCGCCGCCAGGCCGACGCGTGATAGTGGGCCATCGCGACCGGCGCCCGATGGCCTTCGGTGCCGGTACACACCGCACGGGAGGTGACCGGCGTGCTGCTCTCCCGCCGGGATGCGCCGATACGTATCCTCGTTGACCACCACCACGACACCGCCTGGCGCGACGCGGGCCACGGCCTCGGCGGCGGGCCGACGCAGGTCACCATCTGCCGCGAGAGCCTGAAGTGGGGTGCGCTCAAGCGCTATCACGTCCTCATCATCGAGGCATCCACCCCTGCGCGCTTCACCGCGAATGAGCTGAAGGCCGTCGAGCGCTTCGTGGCCGAGGGCGGCGGGCTGCTGCTGGCCGCCTCGGCGCCCACCTTCGAGCTCATGGCGGAGTCCCCCACCAATGAGCTGCCCGCGGGCGCCGTGGCGGCGCGCTTCGGCTTCCGCTTCCTCTCGCCCGAGGACTGCGCCGGCGAGGTGGAGTTCGACCGCAACTTCCGGCGCGGCTATCCGCGCGAGCAGGTCGTGGTGGGCCCGGGCGCGCCCGACGGCTTCGGCCCTCACCCGCCCGGCGCGATCACCTGGGCGCCGATCGAGCCGCCAGAGGGCGCGAAGGTGCTGCTCGAGCACCCCGAGACCGGCGAGCCGCTGGCGGCGCTGGCCGAGCACGGCCGCGGTCGGGTGTGCGTGGTCGGGACGCGCCTCAATCGCTTCAACCAGCTCGCGCACCTGCACCCGCTGCTGGGCCGGCTGGCCGAGGACGCCGGCGACAGGCCGGGGCGCGAGATCCCGTTCGAACTCGGCCCGCCACCGAAGCTGCACGAGGCCGGGCGCCTCAGCCTCATCCTCGATGAGCCGCTGACAGACAGGGCCGAGGAGATCGCCGACGTCGTCAGGCGCTTCGACGAGTTCATGCGCGGGTTCTTCGGCGACGGCTGGAAGATGCCGAAGCGCGTCGAGGTGGTGCGAAGCTGCGCCGGCCCCGACGGATGGGATAGTGACCCCTTCGTGAGCGCGGCCGGTTGCGGCTGGGCGCTGGCCTACAACGCGGCCTTCGCCCTGGCGCTGCGCGGCCTGAGACCGGAGCACGCGGGCGAGCTGCTCGTCACCCTCTTCCCCGAGTTCACGCTCCTGCGGCATATCGCCATCCGCTTCGTCCAGCACATGGGCTTCGCGGAGCCCGCGCGGCGGCTGCGCGACATCGCCGCGCGCCAGGTTGACGAGGCCGACCCGGACCGGACGCAGGCCGACCTCGCGCGCGTGTACTGGGCCACCGAGAAGTGGCACCCCAAGGGCATGTGGCTGATCGCCGAACTCGAGCGCCGCTACGGCGACGACTTCCTGCGGCGCGTGTTCGACGCCATCCCGAAGAAGCGCGAGGACGACAAGCTGCCCAGGGCCTTCGCGTGGGCCGGCGACAAGGCGGCCTACTACCTGAGCCTGGCCGCGGGCGAGGACCTGGCGCCGTGGCTGGCCGAGATCGGCACCGTCGTCCACCCCCTGCCTCTGGTCAGGCAGGATGATGACGGCTTCGCGACGGCCATGCGCGAGGCGCTGGTGGTGGGCGCGACCACCGGCCCGGCCGCCCGGCGGCTGGAGGCGCTGGCCGACCTGGCGGCGCTCGAGGAAGGCGATCGGGCGAAGCTCCCCGACCGGGCACGCGCACTCGTCGAGGCCTGCGCCCAGGCCACGGCGTCGGACGCGCGAGGGGAGAAACTGCTCCGCCGTCTGGCGCGACGCGACGGCCCGCAGGCCGCCGTGGCGGCGCTGCAGCTTGTGTCCGCCGGCCGCCGCGACGCCGCCGACCGCCTGGCCGACCTGGCGTCCCGGCAGGACGTGCGCTTCAGGCTCGCGGCCGGTCACGTGCTGCGCAAGGCCGGGCGCGACATGCCCGAGCTGTCGCTGGCGGGCATGGTCGATGGCGGCGAGCGCGTCGGCGAACTGGACGTGGCGCTGCGCGACACGCTGGACGTCCACCCGAGGGTCGAGGGCTACGAGGTCGCCAACGTGGTCTCGGAGAGCGGGCCGGCGGGCTTCCCCCACGGCAATGTCGCCACGCGCTTCTACGTCTACTGGGTGCACACGTCGCCCCAGTGGCGTCGCGCGGGGCTGTCGCGGCTGGCCTTCGCCGCGTCCATGGAGCACGAGGAGGCGCAGCGCTGCGCGGCCTTCGCGCTGAGCACCGGCACGCGGAACATGGCGCACGCCATGTACGCCGACTTCGCGTTCGTGGACACGGACTACGGGGAAGAGGCCACGAAGTCGCTGGCCCTCGGCACGCCCTGCTCGCCGCCCGACGGCGTCGTCATCCGCCCGATGGAGGACGGCGACCGCGAGCAGGTGCGACGCTTCCTGCTCGACTACCATGACAACGCGTTCGCGGTCTGGCGGCTCGCGCCGCCGACGCTGGGCGAGGGCACGCGCGTGTCGCTGGGTCACAAGAACGACAAGCTCATCGGCGTCGCCGTGGGGCGGGGCGACGGCGGGGAGAGCGCTCGCGTCATCGACGTGGCCGTCGAGGAGGGCCTCGACGGGCGCGAGGAGATCGGCGTGGCCCTGCTGGCGCGAGTCCATCGCCTGCTGGCGGACGACGGCGCGAAGACGGCGCGGGCGCGCATAGCGCCGAACGTTGACCTGCTCGGCGACGTGCTGGCGCGTGCGGGCTATGCCCGGCGCGCGGGCGGCGGAGTGAACATGTTCGGCATCCGCGACCTCGGGCAGCTCCTCGACGAGATCCGCCCGCTCTACGAGCGGCGGCTGGCCGATAAGAAGCTCGACTGGGCCGGGCGCGTCGTCATCATCGGCGACCGGCTGCGGGCGGGCCTCGAGGTCGAGAAGGGGGCGGTGCAGGTCATCGAGGCCGAGCCGCGCCCGAGCGACATCGTGCTGCGCACCCGTGACGACGTCATCACGCGCTTCGTGATCGGCCGCGAGACGCCGCTGGAGGGCTACCTGCAGCGCCACGCCGACATCGAGCCGCAGGTCAACGCGTCGGTGATGAAGCTGCTGGAGACGCTCTTCCCCGAGTGCCCGTGCGTGTCGCGCTGGGGCTGGTGATACGGCAGCGAACGGTGGACGACGCAACGGCCGGGCGGCGTGGGAACGCCGCCCCTCCTGACGACATGCGGCTTCGCCTGCGCCGCCCAGATCGTACGGGGGGGGCCGCCGCGAGCGCAGCGAGCGGGCCGACCTGCGAGAGCAGGTCGGAGGTTCCATCCCGGCCCGCGCATGACCGCAGTCCCGCCCGTGGGCGGGAGCAAACGACGCAACGGCCGGGCGGCGTGGGAACGCCGCCCCTCCTGACGACAACGGCGTGCCGGGCTGGCCCGACGCGAAGCGTCGGCTGGAAGCTGAGGCGCCGGCGCGCCTCACCCTCCGTACGACAACGACGTACGGCGCAGACGCACCGACCGCGCCCGAGTTGTAGGTAATGCATGGTCGTTAAGGAGGGGCGGGCTTCCTTGCCCGCCCGCGCCGTTTGTCGTTGCCGTGAGGATGCATAGCATCCTCCAGGAGGTGCGAGCCTCGCTCAGACCGCAAGCGGTCTGCGCACGCCCGGTCGTTGTCGTCCGGGATGCGATAGCGCCCCCGCGGACTCCGGGGGCGCTCGCAGTTCGCGGAGGCAGCGCGTCACCCCCCGAACCACGGCCTCACCAGCGCCAGCCACCAGTCCTCGTACAGGAACTGCACGCGGCCGATGAGCAGCGACACGCGCGCCATCACCGTGTTGCCGAAGCCCGCACCGAAGGCCACCATCAGGAAGAAGATGCCGACCTTCGACGCCACCCCCAGCGCCCCCTTGTGCTCGCGCGAGAAGAAGAAGTAGGCCAGCGTGCACAGCACCCCGACGAAGAGCAGGAGGTTGCTGAATGCCATCCACGCGGACGTGTCCCCGTTCGGCCACACCGGCAGCAGCGTGGCGTGGAGCTGCGGCAGAAGCGACATCTGGATGGCCGCCGGGATCGCCAGCCCCGAGCTGTAGCCCATGACGAACGCGATCGGCCAGCGCGACAGCCAGTCATAGCGCGGGAAGAAGCGGCTGAACATCAGCATCCCCAGCGCGCCGGGGATCAGCACCACGTAGTTGGGCCCCGCGAGGTCCACCGCGCCGGGGTCGAGCAGCGGCTGGATCAGGTCGGGCACTACCGCCTCGCGCCAGGTGATCACCACGCCGTAGCCCGCCGACACGCCCACGAAGACGTGCTCCGCGAACTTGTAGATGGGGTTGTCGCGGTACAGGAAGCTGAAGATCGCCAGCGTCAGAAACGCCGCGATCCAGGTCCCGATGATCTGCTCCAGCGGCATTGCCTCAGGCATGGTCAGCTACCAGCTATCAGCCACGAGCAAACGGCATTCGCTGTCGTCCGCCGGTTGGAGCGACGCCGAGCGCGCGCGCGTGAAGACCGCGGCCCTCCCGGCAAAGCGGTCCAGGTTCGGCGTGCGGCAGTCCTCCGCGGCGTACGCGTCCATGCGGTCCTGGCGGAGGCTGTCCAGGCAGATCATGACGTAGTTCATGCGGCTCTCTCGTGTGCGACTATCGTTCCTCGCCCCCGCCCGGCCGACCGCGGTCACACGACCCGCCGGGACGGCATTGTCGGGCAGGATGCCCGACCTACGCGGGCGTTGTGAAAGGCCGGCTAGCGACGTGCACGATGCCGCCCCGACGCGAAGTAGGCGATGTTGCCCACGATGACCAGGACGATGATCAGCAGGTGCGCGATGGACTGGGCGGACATGCCCAACGTGCCGAGAGCGTCCTCGCCCGCCAGGCCGACCAGCGCCTCGTACTCAGCCGCGCCCTTCAGCCCGTTGACCAGCCCGATGATCTGGTTCGACTGCAGGTAGGGGTAGAAGTCGGTGGCCATGACCGCGGTGATGCCCAGCGCGATGTCCTGGTCGTAGCGCTCCTTGGCGAAGGCGATCCATGCGCCCGGGATGTTGCTCGCCGCCAGGTCGATGACCAGGGCGATGTCCCCGTAGTTGCTGACGCCGTACATAGCCGGCAGGTCACGGGTGCGGCGGCCGTCGGCCGTCGTCGGGTAGACCGTGAGGATGTCCTCACCGATCCCCAGGATCACCGCCGAGCCGCCGACCTTGAAGCCCAGGTTGACGTAGTCGGTACCATCCACCGCGCCCAGCTCGTCGCCGACCGTCTGCAGCACGTCATTGGCCAGCGCCGTGCCCTGCACATTGAGGCTGACGCTGAGCACGCGGAGGTCCTTCTCGAGGGCGTGCCGCACCATGGCCAGCGCCTGCGGGTGCAGCTCGGGCATGCTCGACGGTCCGTAGTCGATGGCGAACATCACGACGTCGCCGGGCTGGAGGGCCTCGATGTAGTCATAGACCGCCACGGTCGGCGGAGCTGGCTTGCCGAGCGGCAGCGTGAGCCCGGTGATGATCGGGATGATGACCGCCAACGCGATGCCCATGAAGACCCAGCGGCGGTCGAGGGCGAGCAGGCGGTCCCAGATGTTCACCGGCCACCGCCCCCTCCGCCGCCCAGGTGCGAGCGCTCGATGCCGAGCAGGACGCGCAGCGCGGTGGCGATGGCGCCCAGCGCCACGCCGAAAATGATGCCGCGCTTGCCCGCCACCGTCGGGACATTCATGATCCACTCGGACACATCAGGCATGTTCGCGTGCAGGTACTGGCCGACCGAGGTGTCGCCGAACATCACGATCAGCGCGCTGGGCACGCGCCCGAGCATCACGACCACGGCCGCGACCAGCAGCAGCGTCGCCTCGGTGCTGCGCGCGCGGAAGGTCCGGAAGGCCGCCGACGCGATGAAGAACGCCAGCAGCGAGAACATGGTCGCGTCCAACGGGACCTGGATGTTCTCGAAGACCCAGTAGAACACCGTGCCCGGCTCATGGCCGAAGCCGATGCCGATCACGCACATGGCGAGGAAGGACAGGATGGTGACGATTGAGTAGGGCCAGTCGCGGCGGCGGCGGCGGATCTTGTCCCAGTGCGTGCGCAGCAGACTGCCGATGCCCAGCACCAGCGCGAACGCGCCCACGATGCGCACCCACGCCAGCACGTTCTCCAGCGAGCCGTGGAACATCTCGTGAGGCACGAAGAACTGCACGGCCATGAACAGGCCGACCAGGAAGGTGATCGCCAACGGGATCTGCAGTCTCACGGATTGCCTCCGGCAATTGAGCGGCAAGCGGCAAGCGGCAAGCGACGAGTCATCCGTTCCGTGGTGCGGACGCCCGGAGTTCGCAAGCGAACTCGGTCCGCACGCCGTTCGCGACGGCAGACGGCGAACGGCCAACGGCGGACAGGCTGGAAGCCCGTCGCACGCCGTTCGCGACGGCAGACGGCGAACGGCCAACGGCGGACAGGCTGGAAGCCCGTCCTACGAACGGCGGACGGCAGACGACAACGGCTGATGGCGCTCACGACGCGAACCACTCCACGAAGCGCATGGCGAGATCAGCGACTACCCCGCTCGCCAGCGCCGCGACGGTCGCCGCCGCCACGCCCACGATCAGGATCGCCGCGATGATCACCTTCGCGATGTCCTGGCCGCGGAGCTGCGCGACCAGCAGCGGCTGGCGCGCCAGGTACGCGCTCGCCGCGTACAGCTCCTCGCCCATGAGCGTGTAGTCGCAGGCGGTGATGAAGAACGGGAGCTGGGTGTCGGCGTCGGTGCCGGCGATCTGGATGGCGCCGGTCTGGTTGCCGGTCTCGGCGAGGATCAGCGCCTCGGCGTAGAAGTAGCCCATGTAGAAGCACGCCGCAGGCTGCTCCCGCACCATGATGCCGTCCACCGCCGCCACGTAGCCGAACTGGCTGTCGGTCACGAACCAGATGTTCTCCGGCCGGTAGACATCGGGCTTGCCCGCCTCGCTATAGGCCTGGCGGACGATCTCGCGCTCGGCGACCATCACCATCGGGTCGTTGCAGGGCACGATGATGTCGGTCTCGTAGGCGGCGGCGCGCCGCGACAGGTGCCCGAGGATCAGCATGGACGCGATGGTCGCGATGTCGCCGATGCCGCTCAGGCCCGAGACGTAGACCATCGGCTTGCCCATCTCGGTCGCGCGCCCCACCGCATCGTTGACCGCCTCGAGCCCGGCGATGGGCCGGATGTAGACATCCTCGGCGTGCCCGCGCACGGCGGCGATGGTGAGCAGGACGATGGCGCAGATGGCGACCACCAGCACGAGGATGTTCGTCCGGTCGCGGTCGAACCACAGGCCCACCGGCTGCACCGGGCCGATGGTGTCGCTCATGACCACGGTCGCACGGCTGTCCTTGACGTTACCGTCCTCGTCTACGAGGTAGTCGAAGCTGATGCCCTCGGGCGCGTAGACCGCGGCCACCGCCACGTTGTACCCGGGCCAGGGCCATGGCCTGAACTCGTTAGAGCCTGACTGCGTGCCCTCATCGAGCTGAACATTGGTCAGCAGGCGCAGGGACTCGCCGGCCGGCGCAGCCATGAGTTGGTAGCCCACGAGTTGCACATCATCGGGCGGCGGGGCTTCGGGCTCGTCCCACGACACGAGCATCACGATGCCCCGATCGTCCTCGGGGTCGTCGGCGGCTCGCAGGTTGAGGGGCGCGCCGGGGTCGGCGGCCCAGGCGCAGGCCGACGCCAGCAGTAGCGCCATCACCAGGCCGGTTGTGCGGGCCTCTGGGGCCTTCATTGCACGATGATCTCCAGGTTCGCCCTCGGGACGGCGACCACCTCACCGGTGTCCTCGAGGCGCACGCGGGCGACGCGCACCTCGGCCTCGGTCGGGATCGCCTCGAGCCGCTCGGGCAGCTCCGTGATCTCGGCCGGCAGGCCGAAGTGCGGCCGGCGGATCAGCCGCACCGGGCTGCCCACCGCGAGCCCGCCGCCCGCCTGCTCCTCCGCGGCGTCCCACGTGGCGCCGGGCTCCGGGACGATGACCTCGGGACGGATGACGCCCGCGCGGATCTGCGTCGCACCGTTGACCGACGCGCGCCGGCCGTCGCGCTCGGCCAGCAGCTCGAAGGTGCGCCGCCGCATGGGCGTGTCGCCGAAGCCCTCGGTCAGCACGAGGCTGGTGCCCAGGTTCTCCTGGCCCGTGATGGCGACGCCCAGCGGCGCGCCCAGGAACTCGTCCAGGTCCGTATCGTCGATGGCGCCCGTGACGACGCCGGCCGCTCCTACCTCGGCGGCGGCCTGCAGCGTCTCGAGCGTCACGCGCCCGCCGCCGACGAGGATGCAGTCCCGGCATGCGTCCTCGATCAGCTCGGCCTGGCACAGCTCGTCCGGCTCCGAGCACAGCATCTTGAGCCGCCCGTGCGCCTCGCCGCCCACGCCGAGGATGCCCTGCGCCAGCGCCCCGCGCGTCTCGACGACGACCGTCTCGTCGCCCTGCACCACCACTACCGTGGCGTCGATGTAGGCGTCGATCTCGACGCTGATGGGTCGGCCGCGCACCAGCACCTGCCCGGTCACATCGCTGATGGTCTCGACGGTCCCGGTGATGGGCGCGCGGGCGATGGAGTGGAAGAGGCCCCAGAAGGCCCTGCTCTCGGCGATGATCTGCCGCGCCTCGACCGGCTCGCCCTCCCCCTCGAGCATCAGGGCCGGCACGTCCTCCGGGGTGATCGACAGCTCGTGGGCGACGTTGACGTTGACCACGTTGCCCGGCAGCTCGGTCGAGGCCACGAGCTGCTCGGCCGTGACCTCGTGGCCGACCTGCACGTGGACATGGCCGGGCAGCGGCAGCCGCCGCACGCGCCGGATGAGCGCGCGCTCGGTGACGCGCAGGCCTGGCGTGTAGCCGTGCGTGGTCGCAGCGGTCACGTTGCCACCACCTCCGGGCCGTCGCCGTGCAACGCCTCGTCGGCCTCCGCGTCGTCGGGGTAGGCGTCCAGCGCGCGGTGCCAGCGGCGGATGGCCTCTATGCGCTCGGCGGCGTCGTCGGGCAGTCGCAGCGGCCGGCCCCGGGCGTCGATGATGAGACCGACCACCCCCCCCTGCACGTCGGCGGTCACGGTGCGGCCGCGGCCCGCGCCGGCATCGAAGCCACGCGTCGGCTCGATGGTCACCCGGGCGGTCTCCCCCTCGGCCAGCGGCAGCAGCCGCATTTCACCGAAGGGAACCGCCATCTCGACGGCGCCGCCGCCGGGCCGCATGGCAACGCGCACGCACCGCGAGCCCGGCCGCCCGCGTCCTGCGGGCGCGATGCAGGTGCCCAGCGGGATCAGGCAGTCGCGGTAGAAGACCTGGGTCGCCGCCTCCTCGCTGATGGTGGCGAGCACGCCGAGCTGGGGCATCATGAAGATGCTGTCCACCGCCAGCCGCGTGACGCCCTCGGGCTCGAAGGCGTCGATCATCATCAGCGCCGCCTGCGTGCGGCGCGGGGCGTGTGAGAGCACTCCGCCCGAGCCGACGATCAGGTCCAGCGCCATCATGTCCACCAGCGACTGCGCGCCCGCGGCCCCGAAGGCGTCGGCGATGTCGCGCTGGCGCTGCACACCCTTGAGCTCGGTGGCCAGCAGCCGGTGCTGCTCGAAGGCCAGGCGCAGGGCCTCGCGCGCCGCGGCGTGCTCGGCGGCGAGGTCGCCGAGCGTCTGCGGGATGGTGGTGGGGCGGATCATCTTATTGCGGATGTCATTGCCCAGCCGCCGCGGGTCGGGGCGGATCGCGAGCCAGCGCAGGATGTTCTCCAGGCCCGCCTCGGCGAGCACGTTGGAGATGGAGTAGCTCATGCCCAGGTTGGCGCTGACGGTGCGGTTGAAGGTGCCGCCGAAGACGCTGAAGACGTCGGTGGTGGCGCCGCCGATGTCCACGCCGACGACGTTGAGACCATCGCGCCGCGCGATGGTCTCGATGAGCGAGCCGACCGCGGCGGGCGTGGGCATGATGTCGGCATCGGTCCAGCCCATCAGCTTCGGGTAGCCCGGCGCCTGGGCCATGACGTGCTGGAGGAACAGCTCCTGGATCTCGCCGCGCGCGGGCCCCAGCCGCTCCTGCTCCATGGTCGGCCGCAGGTTGTCCACGACGGTGAGGGCCGCGCTACGCTCGAGCGCCGCTCGGACCGGCTCGCGCGCGTCAACGTTGCCGGCGAAGATCACCGGCAGCTCGTACTTCTCCCCCAACCGCGCCTGGGGGTTGGCGGCGGCCACCAGCTCGGCCATCTCGACGACCTTGCGCGTCTCGCCGCCGTCCACGCCGCCGGAGATCAGGATCAGGTCGGGGCGCAGCTCGCGCATGCGCTCGATGCGCTCGTAGTCGCGGCGGCCGTCGTCGAGCGCCAGCACGTCCATCACGATGGCGCCGGCGCCCAGCGCGGCGCGCTGCGCGCTCTCGGCGGTCATCGACCGCACCAGCCCGACCACCATCACCTGCAGCCCGCCCCCCGCGGAGCTCGTGGACACGTAGGCGTCCACGCCCTCACCGTCCTGCTGCGGGCGGATGATGGTGCCATCGCGGATGAGGGCGCGGCCCGACAGCTCCTCGACCTCGCGCACGGCGTTCAGCACGCCCGCGGTGACGTCCTCGTGCGGGGCCTCGACGGTGGTGGGGGCCTCCCCCCGCACCCGCAGCCGATACTCACCGTCCACCGCCTCGATGAGGATGGCCTTGGTGGTCGTGGAGCCACAGTCCGTGGCCAGGATTGAACGCAGGGCCTGCTCGTCTGCCAAGGGCGGGTTCCGGCCTCCCGCAGGACCGCGGCTCAGGGGATACGCGCGTCGGGAGGAGGTTCGCGCCGCGCGCGAGGGATACCTGCACGCGCGGCACGGATGCCGATGCCGATGCCGTATGCCGTCCGGAGGGCGGCTGTTCACAGCCGCCGCCGTGGTCGCTGGCGTCTGCTGTTGCCGTCAGGAGGGGCGGCGCTCCCGCACCGCCCGGCCGTTGCCGTTGTCGTTCATGGAGAGGCCGGCGTCCGGCGACATGCGGAACGACCGACGGGCAGGAGTGCCCGTCGCACGGAACGACTCACGGCAACGACGCAGCCGCGGCGAGGCCCGGCCCTCCTGCGGCCACGAGGACTGCCGCCGTCAGACGAGGCGTAGCCTCATGCGCCATCCTCGCTCGAGAGCCGCTCGGCATCCAGCTCCTCAAGTCGGTCGGTGAGCCAGCGCAGGTTCTCGCGGTCCTCGATGGCCTCGCGGAAGACGTCGTAGTCAGGGGCGTCGAGCATGACCGAGACCAGCGGGTGAATGAAGGCCAGCGCCTGGCCGGCCACGAAGGCCAGCGGCTGGATCGACTCGAAGAGGAAGATCGCGGGCGCGCACATGCCGCGCTCGGCGACCTGTCGGGCGAATCTGTCGAGCACCTCGCGCTGCCGGGCGCTTGCGGGGTCCATCGGCCTACAGCCGCCAGTCCTCTGGCTTGATGCCCGGCAGACAGCGCTGCACATAGCGCAGCACCTGCTCGATCCGCCGTGGGGCGTACAGCACCAGCACCGACCGGCTCTTCTTCTCGTTGAAGATCAGCCGCAACTCCTCCTCGTACAGCCGCCAGCCGTCGAACTCGGTCCAGGGGTACTCAACGTAGTAGGCAGGTCCGAAGACCTTCAGGCCGTCCGGGCTGAGCTCGTAGCGATAGGAGCCGTAGAACGGCAGCAGCGCGATGAACAGCCCGACGAACACGATGGCGCCGTACTCGGGCCCGTGGTAGATGTAGACCGCCAGCGCCAGGACGAACTGGAAGATCATCACCAGCAGACACAGGAACGGGTTCTCGCGGCACCTGCGCACGCGCCAGATCAGACCCGCGGGGTCCGGGCCCTCTGAGGCCGGTCTGTACTCGCTCACGCCGGCTGCTGCACCTCCCCTTGGGCCGCGATCTGCTCCGCCAGGCGCATCGCCGTCGCGGCCTCGGCCATGGTCGCCGCCGCCTCGGACTCGCCCGAGACGGAGGCGGCGAAATGAACCAGCTCCGGCAGGTAGCCCCTCAGATGCGCCGTGCAGGCCTCCTCGCCGGGCCCCAGCCTATCGGCACGCCACACGCTGATCTCGTCACGGTCGCGCCGGCGCGTGGTGACCACTACGCGGTCGCTCACCGTCGCCACGGCGTCCTCGCCGGCGATCGTGACCGACTCGCGGACGCATGGCCCGCCCTGCAGGAAGCTTGCCACGCCCGTGGCGCCGCCCTGCATCCTCAGCGTGAGCGCGGCCCGGCCGTCGTCCGCGCGGAGCGCGCTGCACTCCTCGACATCGCCCAGCAGGTGGCGGATGAGGTCGAGGATGTGCAGGGCGTCGAACGCGAAGGGCTCGTCGTGGCCCGGCAGGGCCGGCGGCCAGTAGGTGGCCTCGAAGGCGACGGGCGCGCCGAGGTCCGCGTCGGCGATGGTTCGCGCGAGGCGCTCGTAGGCCGGCGCGAAGCGCAGCATCAGGCCAACCTGCGCGACCAGTCCCCGCCCGGCCGCCAGGTCGGCGACGCGCCGGGCCTCGACCGCCGTCGGGGCCGGGGGGGCCTCGGTCCATACGTGGCAGCCGTGCTGCAGCGCCACGGCGGCGGCCTCGGCGTGCATCTCCGGCGGGCCGCACACCAGCACGGCGTCCAGCTCCATCTCGTCGATCATGCGCCGCAGGTCCTGGTAGGCCCTGAAGGCCCCGAACCGGCGCGTCGCGCGCTGGGCCCGGCGCTTGTCGAGGTCGCAGATCGCCGCCAGGTCCATCCCCGCCTGCCGCACCGTCGGCAGCAGGACCTGGGTGGCGTGTCTGCCGCAGCCTATGAACCCGACCCTGACCTCTTGTGCTGACATTGTGTGGTCGTCTCTCCGGCTCCGAAGATGTGCCGCAGGCCCTGCCACTGATGGTATTCGGCGCGGCCTCGCGGCCCCCCTCTGTGGTCCCGGCGCTCAGCTACCACGGCCCACACACGTTCGCACGCACCCCCGGCGCCAGCGACGCGGAACTCAACGCCTCGCTGCGCTGGGGCTACGAGTATCTTACCCGGCGCCGGGGGGAAACTATCGGCGCTCGGCGCCGATCACAGCCGATGGCGCTCGTTGAGGCGCGCGAAGCGCCACGCCGCCGCGTTCGTCCTCGGGCTGCTCGGCGAGTCGGGCATCGAGGCCGAGCGAAGTAACTTCGCCGCCCCCGGCCGCGAAGTACAGGCTACGGTGCGGCCCGCCTCGGCGCCATGGTGGATGGTCCGCCGTTGCTGTCGCACCTGCGGGTCTGACCGAACCGGGGAGGTAGGTTCGCCCCCCGCCCGCTCGCTGGAAGGGCACAGGCCGCCTCCCCCGTCCCGAGCTGCGCTCGGGCCACCCTTGGCGGAGCCGATCAGGTCGGGGTGTTCCTGTGTCACCACGGGGGAGGTGGCTACCTCGGCCCCGTCAGGTGTCGTTATTGTAGGATCCCGCCCAGGGGCGGGACCTGTCAGACATTGTTGACAGCCACTCGTGGCTGTCGCCGCTGTGCCGTCTCGACGATCGCACGGCATTGACAGGCAGGAATGCCTGTCCTACACGGAGGATGCATAGCATCCTCACGGCGGCGAAGGAGACGGAGCGGGGCGAATGATGGCGGAGGCCAACGGCCTCCTCCCCCGGGCCGATCTGCGCTCGGGCCACCCCCGTCCCTGTGAGATGCTGCGCATCTCCGGGCGGGAGGGGGCTTGCAGAAGGTTGCGGCGGCCAGGAACGAGATTGCGGGCCGCTGCGGCAGCGCCAGCAGGCTGCGCAGCAGCCGGAGGGGGTGAGGAAGCCGTTGGCCGTCGCGGTCTACATACTGACATCGGTCACACCCTCCACCTGCCGTTTACTATTGACAGTAGTAGTGAGATCGACTATACTACGTCATGTAGTAGGAGGCTGAGGGAGATGCAGCACGACATGATGGGACGCGTCGTCTTCGCAGCCGTCATCGCGAGCGTGCTGCTCAGCGCCGGCTGCGCGCTGGCGCAGGGCACCACCAGCATGTACTTCATCGGGCCCTTCGAGGGCGAGGTCACGGTCAGGGGCTACCAGACACCCGTCCCGCCCGGCTACTACTACCACCCCGAGCCCACCCGCTACCCGAGCTACGCCCAGTCCTACAACCACCCGGTACGCTGCGAGGCCTGCGGGCACTGGCGCGACCTGGGGTCGGCCTGCCCGGTGTGCGGCCGCCCGCCCAATCAGCGTGAACGGCTCGAGGCCCGCCGCGGCACGGTCTACTCGCCCTACGCCATTCCGGGGCAGTACTGGTACGACAAGCCCATGCGCTCGGTCACCGGGCCCAAGCACGGCATGGGCTGGCCGTACCTAAGCCCGCGCTATGGACACTAGAGCCCGTTGCGCGACCCCGCGTAGGTCGGGCATCCTTGCCCGACAGAGCCGTTTGTCAGGGTTGTGAGACAGCTTCCAGACCGTGTGGGTCGCCCGCCGGGGGAGCCGATTGGAGTGCCGCATCGAGCGGACGCCGTAACCTTAGCGACCGACCGGACGAATGAACAACGGAGCTACCTACTACGTCCTGTAGTAGTAGAGGGACGCGAGACGAGAGTAGTCCCCTGAAAGGAGAGAGATCGATGATCAGCAGAGGTATCCTGGGAACCTTGGCGATCGTCGTGGCCGCGACTCTGGTGACGGGAGGCGTGGCCCCGCAGCCGGCGCAGGCCGATGACACCGGACGGATCATCGCCGGGATCGCCGCCGGAGCCCTGGTCTACGGGCTCCTCGGCGACGGCGACCGTGGTGACAGGCGCGCAGATCGAGGGCGAGGGCACGACTACGGTGACCGCGGCTTCTACAGCGGCAACAGTGGGAGCTGGAGCTACCAGGGTGGCAGCCGCTACCAGAGCGGCAGCCGCCACGGCAGGGGCAGCGGCCACCAGAGCGGCCCGCCGCGCCGCAGCAGCCGCCAGTATGAGCGCGGCTACGACCACGGCTGG
>JALGUI010000766.1 GCA_029820915.1 Candidatus Zipacnadia bacterium
GTTGCTGTACCCATCGGCGTGTCCGCCGCCGGCCCGACGGCGGAGGCGCTGCGGCTGTGTGCCGACCCCTCCCACCCCCCCGGCAGTCGCGCCCTGGCCTTCTGCGCCGCCGCCTGCCACTCCCATGGACAGGCCGTCTCCACTACGCCCGCCTTCGTGTGGCAGTTGAGTGATGGCGGCAGGTCCGAGGACAACCCGACCAGGCATCAGTGCCAGCCGGGCGAGCATAAGGCGATCGTGTGCGCGCCACCGGACGACGCCGGCGGCCAGGCATCACGCTCGCCCAGTACAACCGCGTCCACACCGGCACGACGCTGGCGCAGGTCGAGCGCATCCTGGGGAATGGCGTGCTGCTGGACAAGGCGACACTATCCGCCGCGGCGATCTACGGTTGGGATGGTGATGAGCCGGGCCACTGCGCGATGGTGGGGTTTGAGAACGGTCGGGTGGTCGGGAAGTCACAGGCCGGTTTGAGGTGACGGCCGGTGCGCGCGACGAGGGGGCGACCTCGACTGGCGGCCAGGCGGGGGGGGACCTGACCACCGCGAGCCGCCCCCCCGGAGGGAGTTCGCCACCGGGCGCGGCGGGACCTCCTCATACCCGGCGGCCGACGTGCGAGCTGCTCCGAGGAAAGATGGCGGAGGGAGGTGGTGGAACGGAGGTGGGCGTGTGACGTGGGGGGCGTGCGACGTGCAAACTCGACAAGGAGAGGATGAAGATGCGAAAGGGATTCACGCTCATCGAATTGCTGGTGGTCATCGCGATCATCGCGATCCTGGCCGCCATCCTGTTCCCGGTCTTCGCCCGCGCCAGAGAGAAGGCGCGGCAGGCCTCCTGTTCGAGCAATCTGAAGCAGATCGGGACCGCCTTCCTGATGTATGCCCAGGACTACGACGAGGTGCTGTGTGATGCCATCACCGGACGTGACCACGGCAATTGGGCCATCATGGCCGCTTGGACCCGGGCCCTGATGCCCTACGTGAAGAACCGGCAGCTCTTCAAGTGCCCCTCGGCCTACTGGGGCAGCGAGGAGCCGGTGAACGCCGGGATCATCATCGGCGGCTACGGGGCGGCGTGTCAGGTGATCGGCTATGCTGGAAAGCTGCAGTACAACGAGGCCGACTGGTGTGGCGACCCGAACCTGGACAGCATGAGGGGCACGTTGAACCTCTACGGCCAGGCGCTCTACGCCATGACCGTCCCGGCGGAGAACATCCTGGTGTGCGACGCTGCCGACTGGACTGTCAGTCGCTCCGTCTGGGAGTTCACGAACAACCTCGATCGCCCAAACCCTGGTATCGCTGCGCTGTACAACAACGCGTACAACACGGTTGACAGCCGACACAACGAAATGGCGAATGCGGTGTTCGCGGACGGCCACGTGAAGGCGTTCAAGCGCGGCATCCAGGACTGCCCGAGGGCACACAGCAACCCAATAGCGGGCGCCGGTCCGTGGCGTTACTATCACTTCCACTGAGCCCGACCAGACCGAAGGCCGGTGGTGGCCTCGCCGGTCACCACCGGCCTCCGAAGCGAAGGGAGAGACGGCTGATATGGGCAACGACAGGCGCGGCACAGGTCCGCGCCCTACAACGGCAGCGGGAGGACTTGAGATGGCCGACACACCGGAGAGAAAGGCTCGACTGGCGTTCATCGGCTGCGGGAGCTTCGCCACCGCGTCGATCTTCCCGAACATCCACAATGTGCCGCAGATCGACCTGGTCGCCGTATGCGACCTCGACCGCGCCAAGGCCGAGCGGAATGCGCGCGACTTCGGCGCGCAACGCGTCTACGTGGACCTGGAGAAGATGCTGGACGAGGAGGACCTCGACGGCGTCTTCGTCATCGGCCCGGCGCCACACCTCGGCCGAGGCCAGGGAGCTGGCCGAGTTCGCGGAGGAGCATGACACCTGGGGCCAGTGCGGCTTCATGATGCGCTTCGCCTGGGTCTACCGCATGGCCAAGGACATCATCGGGCGCGAGGAGTTCGGGCCGCTGAACATGGTCACCTGCCACTTCGGCCAGGGGCCCTACCCGCAGCTCTGGGGCATCGACTCGGCCCGGCGCTCCATGCTCATCGGCCAGCTCTGCCACACCTTCGACCTCACGCGGTTCTTCGGCGGCGACGTCGCGAGCGTGTCGGCGATCTACCATGAGGTCACGGAGAACCAGTTTGCCCACCTGGTGAACCTGCGCTTCAAGTCCGGGGCGGTCGGCCAGCTCGACCTCAACGGCCTCGAGACCAGGATAGCTTTCCGCAACATCCGCACGTGGGTCAAGCTCGTCGGCTTCGAGTCGCACCTGATCTGCGAGGAGATGCAGCGCCTGCACTGGCAGCCGCGCGGCGATTGGAGCGAGCTGATCCCGAACACCGGGCGCTACACCTACACCTACGATCCCTCGTTCCTGAGCATCAACAACTCGCCCGCGAACTTCGGCTACCTGGGCGAGGTTGAGCACTTCGCGCTGCACTGCATCGGCGAGCGCGAGGGCGGGCCGGACCTGTGGGACAGTTACGAGTCGCTGCGCCTGGGCGAGGCGGTCTACGAGTCCTCCGAGACCGGCCAGACCGTCGAGCTGTAGGCGCGCGGCGCATCCGCCGGACGCGAACCAACCCCGCTCGCGGCGAGCGGGGTTGGCGCTGTTCTGCTTCCCGGCGCGGTCGGGCTACCGTCCCCCGCGCCCGCCACCGGGCTCTTGGAGGCGTACTCGGTGCCCCCGTACTGCTCCATGTTGATGCGACCACCATCCGGCACGGGCTCATCTCCCACGCCCAGGTCCGGGTGGCCGGCGTCGATGCACGGGCCGATCATATCGTCGGTCACTCACTGGCCGCGCAGGCGGCGGCCGAGCGCAAGTGGTAGTCGCTGTGGACGGCGTCGGCGAACAGCGGGTCCTTGCCGCAAAGTCCGGGCTGTTCGGCAGTGTTCGTGCGCGATGAGATTGGCCGGCGGCAGGAGGATTCGGCCGCCCCGACGCGCACTATCGACGGCGCGACGTACACGGAGCTGCGGCTGCCCGGCGGGTGGCTGGCGGCCATCGAGCGGGACTTGTAGGGCGCGGACCTGTGCCGCGCCTGTCGTTGCCGTTCGTGTCGCTGTATGTTAACCAAGGCGCGGCACAGGTCCGCGCCATACAACGGCAACAGGAGGACCTGAGATGGCTGATGCACAGAGGAAGGCTCGACTGGCGTTCATCGGCTGCGGGGGCTTCGCCACCGCGTCG
>JALGUI010000767.1 GCA_029820915.1 Candidatus Zipacnadia bacterium
CCGCAACGAACACACCGCCGACGTGCTGAGCTGTCCCTTGGGAGGCGTGCGATGTCCCAGATCAACTACGATGCGTGGCCCGGCGACTTCCGGGCGGCGGTGTCACTCACCTACGATGACGGGAACGACACGCAGCTCAACGTCGCGGTGCCCGCCATGGAGGAGCTGGGCTTCCGCGGCACCTTCTACCTGTCGTGCGGGCGCGACGACTGGCGCGAGCGGCTCGAACCGTGGGTGGGCGTGCATGAGCGCGGCCATGAGATCGGCAACCACACGGTGGGCCACACGTGCTCGCGGAACTTCAGTGACGAGCCGGGCGCGGGCGGCCTCGAGGCCATGACGCTCGCCGACATCGAGACGGACGTGCTCGAGGCCGAGCGGCGACTGGGCGAGCTGTTCCCGCGCGAGAGCCGCAGCTTCGCCTACCCGTGCTACATGACGCACGTGGGCGCGGGGGAGAGCCGGCAGAGCTACGTGCCGGTCATCGCGCGGCACTTCATCGCCGGGCGCGGGCACGGCGAGTACGGCTTCAGCAACTCCCCGCACAACTGCGACCTCGCCTGCCTGTGGTCCGCGCCCATCGAGCACATGCGCGGCGAGCAGATCGTGGGGCTGCTGGACCTCAACCTCACGCGTGGGCGCTGGCTGATCCTGACCATGCACAACATCGGCGGCGCGCGCCTGGGAACGGCGCAGAGTGAGTTCGAGAAGATGCTCGACTGGCTCGATCGCCACGGGAACGACGTGTGGGTGGCGCCGGTGGCGACGATCGCGGAGCACCTGCGCGACGAGGTGCAGGTCGGAGGCAACAGGGAAGAGTGAAACGGGAAGAGTGAGAAGGGAAGAGTGAGAAGGGAAGAGTGAGAAGGGAAGAGTGAGAAGGGAAGAGTGAGAAGGGAAGAGTGAGAAGGGGACGCCGACACGGTCGCTTCCTTTCTGCAGGAGTCGTTCACGTAGGACAGGCATTCCTGCCTGTCAATGCCGTCATCAGATAGTGCCGTTGCGGCGCGCGAGGACGGCGAACGACGAACGACAAACGACAGACAGGCCCGACGCGAAGCGTCGGCGGGATGCCTGTCCTACGAACGACAACGACGCAGACAGACGTCGCTGGACACACCACTGGAGATGATGACGATGGCGGACCTTCCGGATACGCGGCGCGCGGCGCTCATTCATGGTGATGGCTCGGTGACGGTCGGCGAGGTGCCGATGCCCGAGCCGGGGCCGAAGGAGGTCGTGGTCGAGACCGCGGTGAGCCTGATCAGCTCCGGGACCGAGTGCGGCGGGCTGCGCGGCCGGCGCGAGAACCCGGTCGAGGCCGAGCCGCGCATGACCGGCTACTCGACCGCGGGCACGATCATCGCGGTCGGCGGCGAGGTGACCGAGCTCGAGGTTGGTCAGCGCGTGATCGGCATGGCCGGCGAGTGCTACAACCACTGCGACTACAACGTCGGCCACCCGATGGTGACGGTGCCCATCCCGGATGGCGTGAGCTTCGACGACGCGGTCATGGTCTGCCTGGCGGGCACGTCGATGCAGACGGTGCGGCGGCTCGCGCCCGAGCTGGGCGGGTTCTACGCCATCGTTGGCCAGGGCCTGGTCGGCCAGTTCGCGACTCAGCTCATCACGCTGGCCGGCGGGCGCGTGGCGGCGGTGGACCTCGACGACCGGCGGCTGGAGATCGCGCTGGCGCACAGCGCGGAGATCGCCATCAATCCGGCAGAGGAGGACCTGGCCGCGACACTGCGCGAGTGGGCCGAGGGCGAGGGCATCGACGGCTCGATCCTCGCCTACGGCGGGCGCGGCGACGAGGTCATGCTCCAGCTCTCGGCGGCGTCGCTCAAGCGTCGCTCAAGGCCCCCGACGGCCACCAGGTCGGCAACATGGTGGTGGTGGGCGGCATCACCGCCGAGATCAGCATGCCCACGCGCTTCGGGAACATGGACATCAGGCCCTCGAGTCGCACCGGGCCCGGCTACCACGACCCGGAGTACCACATGGGCCAGGACTACCCGCGGGCCTACGTGCGCTGGACGACGCGGCGCAACTTCGTGGAGCTGCTGCGCCGCGTGGCCGACGGCTCGTTCCGCGTGAGCGACCTGGTGAGCCACCGCTTCGCCTTCGAGGACGCGGGCACGGCTCGTTCCGCGTGAGCGACCTGGTGAGCCACCGCTTCGCCTTCGAGGACGCGGGCAGCGCGTACGACATGATCGTCGAGGGCAGCGAGTGGAACCTGGGGGTGCTGCTCGAGTACGGCGACTGAGCGTCGCGCTATTGGCGATGGCGGAGACAGGACGCGGCGCGGGCGGCGACGAACCTGATAGCGGCGGAGACGACGCGATAGCAGGAGGGACGGCGGTCATGGGGGCATCGAGCGACCTGGGGCGGCTGCGCGACTTCTACCTCGACCAGCTCCTCGACGACATCATCCCCTGGTGGATGGAGCACGCGATCGACTGGGGCAACGGCGGCATCTGCACCTTCCTCCAGGACGACGGCGGACTGGTCAGCACCGACAAGTACATGTGGTCACAGCTCCGGGCGCTGTACACGTGGTCGGCGCTGTACAACCGCATCGACCCGCGGCCCGAGTGGCTGGACGTGGCGCGCAACATCTTCGACTTCGTGGCCGCTCACGGCCGCGACGACCAGGGCCGCTGGAACTACTGGGTGGACGCCTACGGCGAGGTGGTCGAGGGCCCGAACAGCATCTACTCCGACGGCTTCGCCATTATGGGCATGACCGAGTTCGCCCGAGCCACCGGCGAGCAGCAGGCCATCGACATCGCGTTCGAGACCTGCGAGAGCGCCCGCGAGCGCCTGGCACGACCGGGCTCGTACCTTACCGCGCCCTACATCGTCCCCGAGGGCGCGAAGGCGCACGGAGTGTCGATGATCTTCTCGTCGGTCTTCTACGAGCTGGGGCGCTTCCTCGAGGACGACGACATCATGGCCGCCGGCTACGACCACGCGCTGCAGGTGATGGAGGACTTCCGGCGGCCGGAGAAGCTGTGCCTGCTGGAGTACGTCGGCCTCGACGGCTCGGTCCTCGACAGCCCCGAGGGGCGCGTGGTGGTGCCGGGACACGCCATCGAGTCGATGTGGTTCCAGATGCACATCTTCGAGCACCGCGGCGAGGCCGAGCGCATCGCCCAGGCGGCCGAGTGCGTGCGCTGGCACGTGGAGACCGCGTGGGACCCGGAGTGGGGCGGGCTGGTGCTGGCCCTCGACAGCGAGTGGCGCGGTGAGCCGGCCTGGGAGCACGCGATGCGCAAGTTCTGGTGGGTGCACACCGAGACGCTCTACGCCCTGCTGCTCAGCTACTACCACACGCGCGAGCAGTGGTGCCTGGACTGGTACGACCGTGTGCACCAGTGGACCTTCGCCCACTTTCCGCTCGCCGAGCACGGGGAGTGGACGATGCGCCTCACGCGCGAGGGCGAGCGCCCGACCGAGCTGCTGTCGCTGCTGCCGCTGCCCATCAAGGACCCGTTCCATACCCCGCGCGCGATGATCATGTGCGTGGACGTGCTGGGGCGACTGGCGGACGAGACCAGGTAGCAGGCGCCGATGCGTCGGAGGAGCGTGACGTGATGACCTCGCGCCAGCGCATCCTGGCGGTCGTGAACCACACGGAGCCCGACCGCATCCCGATGACCGATGGACCGTGGCAGTCCACCATTGCCCGCTGGCGCCAGGAGGGCCTGCCCGAGGACGTCTCCGTGCCGGAGTACTTCGGCTTCGACACCTGGCGGCGCATTGGCGCCGACCTGTCGCCGCGCTATCCCGCCGAAGTCGTCGAGGAGACGGACGAGTACACCATTGAGACGAC
>JALGUI010000061.1 GCA_029820915.1 Candidatus Zipacnadia bacterium
CACGGCATGCGCCATGCGACGATCGTGGCCGAGAGCGCCGGGATGATCCTCACCGAGCTGGGGCGGTTCGACGAGCGCGAGATCGAGCTGGCGAAGATCGCCGGGCTGCTGCACGATATCGGCAACCTGATCTCGCGCGAGCAGCACTCGGTGTCGAGCGCCATGCTCGCCTACGACCTGCTGCGCGATCGCGGCATGCCGGTGGGCGAGGCGACGCAGGTCGCGGCCGCCATCGGCGCCCACGACGAGGAGACGGCCGAGGAGGCCACCAGCGACATCGGCGCCGCGATTATCATCGGCGACAAGGCGGACGTGGCACGCGAGCGCGTGCGCAACCCCATCATGGCCGCGTTCGACATTCACGATCGCATCAACTACGCCGCCCGCGAGACTCGGCTGGAGGTCCTGCCCGACCTGCGCACCATCACCCTCGAGCTGTCGATCGACACCGAGATCGGCTCGGTGATGGAGTACTTCGAGATCTTCCTCAGCCGCATGGTGATCAGCCGCAGGGCGGCACGGTGCCTTGGCTGCGACTTCCGGCTGGTCATCAACGGCGTGCCGCTGTTGTAGCTGCGGGCTGCAAGCGCACGGCACCGGCGCCGCGGCGGCGTTGAGTCGGTTGCCGGTCGCGGTCGCCTGCGCCATCAGTCATGCCTCGCCCGTACCCTGCGCATCGCGAGCCCCCGCTGCCACCTGACCGATACCCGCAACCGGCCCTCCCGACAGCGGTCTAAGGACACGCATCCCCGGCGCCGACGCCTGGTTTGACAGCGTTTCTCGGCCTTTGCTATAATCGCCGCGGCTTTCGGGACGGGCACGAAGGGCCGTCGCGGGAACCGCGGAGTCGGCGGATGTGGCCTGCGGCGCCCGTGGCGGTTCGTGCATTGACGGGAGGCGCCGGTTGATGCTTGAGGCGAAGGAGATCATGGGGATCCTGCCCCACCGCTACCCGTTCCTGCTGGTGGACAGGATTCTGGAACTGGAACCGGGCGTGCGGGCGGTCGGCATCAAGAACGTCTCGGCCAATGAGCCGCAGTTCCAGGGCCACTGGCCGGGGAATCCTGTGATGCCCGGCATGCTCATTCTCGAGGCGATGGCCCAAGTCGGCGGGCTGGTGCTGCTGACCATGATCGAGGACACCAACCTGCTGGCGCTGTTCGGCGGCGTGGACAAGGCGCGCTTCCGCCGCCAGGTCCTCCCCGGTGACCAGATTCGCTTGGAGGTGGAGCTGGTCCGCCGCAAGGGGAACATGGGCAAGGTCAAGGGCGTGGCAACGGTGGACGGCCAGGTGGTCGCGGACGCCGAGTTGATGTTCGTGCTCGTTGATCCCAGTGAGGACTGGCCCGATAAGCCGGCCGGCTAGGCCCGGAGGGGATGCAATGGCGATCCACGACACGGCGATAGTGGCACCCCAGGCGGAGCTGGGCGCCGACGTCGAGGTCGGCCCGTTCTCGATCATCGAGGATGGGGTGACGATCGGCGATGGCACGCGCCTCGGCCCGCACTGCATGATCAAACGGGGCGTGACCCTGGGATCGATGTGCGTCCTCGATGTCGGCGTGGTCCTGGGCTCTGAGCCGCAGGACGCCAAGTTCCAGGGCGAGGAGAGCTTCGTCAGGATCGGTGACAATAACACGCTGCGCGAGTACGTGACCATCCACCGGGCGACGGGCGAGGGCGAGGCCACCGAGGTCGGCGACGACAACTTCCTCATGGCCTACACGCACCTGGGGCACAACACGCGCATGGGCAGCGGGGTTCAGATGGCGAGCTTCACCGGTGTCAGCGGTCACTGCGTGATCGAGGACCGCGCCAACATCGGCGGCTTCGTGGGCGTACATCAGTACGTCACCATCGGGCGCATGTGCATGATCGGCGGCTGCTCGCGCATCACCCGGGACATCCCGCCCTTCACGACCGCCGTGGGCAACCCCGGGGAGCTGCGGGGCATCAACGTGATAGGGCTGGCCCGCAGAGGCATCAGCGAAGACGACCAAAGGGCGCTGCGGCGGGCGTTCCGGGCGGTCTATCGCTCCGACCAGAACACATCCGAAGCCATCGCGGCGTTGCGCGCGAACGGACCGCTGTCCGAGTTGGTCGAGGAGTTCGTTGAGTTCATCGAGCGCATCGACGAGGGTAGCAGAGGCCGGCGGGAGAACTAGCGGCACGCCGGGCGGCCCGCCACGGGTATTCGTCGTCGCCGGGGAGCCGTCGGCGGACCAGCACGCCGCCATGCTCGGCGAGGCGCTGCTGGCCGAGCGCGCTGTCGAGTTGCTCGGCGTGGGACAGCGACGCATGCGCGAGGCCGGCTTCGAGTTGCTCTTCGACAGTACGGGCTGGAGCGGCATCGGCGTGGTGGAGTCGCTCAAGCGCGTGCCTATGCTCGTGCGGCGCCAGCGGCGCATCGCCGACCACCTCCTGTCGTCTCCTCCAGACCTGCTGGTGCTCGTGGACTTCGGCGCCTTCAACGTGCGCCTGGCCCGGCGCGTGAGGCGGGATGGGATGCCGAGGACGCTCTACTACTTCCCCCCGCGCTCGTGGTCGCGGCAGGCCGACTACGGGGATCTGGCCGGCCTCGTCGATCGCGTGGCCACGCCCTTCGCGTGGTCCGAGGAGCGCGTGCGCGCGGCGGGCATCGACGCCACCTGGGTCGGCCACCCGGTGGTGGATCGCATCGGGCCGCTTAGGCCCGGCGCGCGCACGGCCCTGCGCCGTCGCCTCGGCCTGGCGGCCGAGGACATCGTCGTCGGCCTGCTGCCGGGCAGCCGGCTTACGGAGATTCGCTGCAATGGGCCGCAGGTACTGGGGGCGGCGCGACTCATCGCCAAGCGGATGCCGCGCGCCCGCTTTCTGCTGTCCATCGCTCCCAGCGTGCCCGAAGGGCTGCCGGCTCGCCAGGTGGACCGCTTCGGGCCGGGCGATCGGGTGACGCCGCTGGGGGGCGTAACGGAGATCGTGAGCTGCGCCGACCTGGTCATCAGTGCGGCGGGTACGGCGACGCTGGAGGCGGCCGCGGCGCTCTGCCCCATGGTCATCGTCTATCGTGGGACGCTCCTGATGAGCCTGGAGAAGCGCCTGCGAAGGTTCCGGCCCGGCCATGTGGGAATGCCCAACATCGTGGCGGGCCGGGAGGTCGTCCCGGAGCTGCTGGACCTCGACGCCAACGCGGCCGACATCGCGCGGACGGCGCTCGAGCTGCTGAGTGATGGGGACGCCTTGGAGGGCATGAGGCGCCGGCTGGTGAAGGTTCGCGCACGGCTGGGCGAGCCGGGCGTCTCGGCGCGCGTGGCACGGATGGCGCTCGAGATGATCGAAGGGTGAAGCTCGCGAGTTTATGACCAACTACGCCGAGACGGACGGTCAGGTCAAGGTCGCCACGCGCGAGACGCTCGTCGCGGCCGCCGGCGGCGCCGGCGGCGAGGGCGCCCTGGCACAGGTGCGCGCCTTCTTCGTGCGCCGACGCACCTTCCTGGGCATTGTGGTGGCCTTCGCCCTGGTGGTGGTCGCCGAGCCCCTGCCGGTGCTGCTGTTCGCCGGCATGGGCGTGATGGCGATCGCCCACACGCTGCGACTGGTGTGCGCGGGGTACCTCGACAAGGACGCGACTCTGGTGACCAGCGGGCCGTTCGGCTGGTGCCGCAACCCGCTGTACATCGCAAACTTCCTGGTGGTGGTGGCCTTCGGGCTGATGTCCGGCCGGCTGGTGATGCTGCCCATCCTCCTCGTGCTGTCATTGGCCGCGCACGCCCCGACGGTGGCGGGCGAGGAGGAGTTTCTGCGCCGCAAGTTCGGTGAGGAGTTTGACCGCTACTGTGAGCGCGTGCCCCGCTGGTGGCCGAAGCGACCGACCCGCCCCGACGAGGGTGGCTTCCGCTGGGCGCGCGTGGTCGCGAACGGCGAGCACCTGAACATCATATCCGTGTGGCTGATGGCGGCGATGTTCGTGATCGAGATGGTGAGGTAGCCGGATGAGGGACCTCCTCTACCTTGGGCGCTACGTGCGGCCGTACTGGAAGGTCGTGGCCGTGGCCGTCCTGATCATGGCCGCGGCCGGAGCGCTGGTGCCCGAGGCGCTGGCGCGCACGCAGGCGGTGTTCGACGGCATCTTCCCCCACGCCCGCGTGGTGCCGGCGGCGGAGCCGGGGGCGGCGGCGCCCGCCGGCCGGGCGCTCGAGGAGATGTCGCCGGCGGAGATGGAGGCGGAGCTGCTCCGCGCCGCCCTGACGCTGTTTGCCTTCCTCATGGCCGCCGCGTGCGCCGACGGCGCCGCCATCTACGTCGCCGAGTACGTCGGCCAGCACCTGCTCTACGAGCTGCGCAGGGGGCTCTTCGAACACCTGCAGGGCCTCGCGATGTCGTTCTATGACCGCCAGCGGCTGGGCGAGCTGATCTCGCGCGTCAACAACGACACGATGATTCTGCAGCGCAGCTTCGGCGCGAACCTCGTCTGGATCGTGAGCTGCCCCGTCGGCATCATGTACGGCGTCTACAGGCTGTGGCGCTTCTCGCCCTATCTGACGCTGACCCTCGCTCTGGTGCTGCCGATGGTCATCGCGCTCACCGTCCTGCTGGGGCGGCGCATCAAGACGCTGTCGCGCCACATGCAGGAGCGGCTGGGCGACCTCACGGCCGCGCTGCACGAGGCGCTGGCCGGCATGCGCATCATCAAGATATTCGGGATCCAGCGCCAGGTCGGCGCGCGCTTCGACGACGAGAACCGCAACGTCATGGACACGGAGATGAAGACGGCGGCCACGCGGGCGATCAACGCGCCGCTGGTCGGCATAGCCATCGGTCTGGCGATGGTCACCATCCTGCTGCTGGGCGGGCGGCAGATCGCGGCGGGGCGGATGACCGGCGGCGAGCTGATGGCGTTCGTCCTGGTGCTGCAGGCGGTCGCCAGTTCGGTGAACCGGCTGTCGCGCCTCAACCTGGCCATGCAGCAGGCCAGCGCGGCCGCGGGCCGACACCGGGAGCTGCTCGAGATGCAGGAGAGCCTGCCGGTGGTGGCGGAGCCGGTGCGTCCGGACCACGTGCAGGGACGTATCACCTTCGAGAACGTGTCATTCTCCTACCTGGGCCGGTCGCCCGCGCTGCGCAACATCAGCCTGGAGATCGAGCCGGGCGAGACGGTGGCATTCGCCGGGCCCAGCGGCGCGGGCAAGACCACCATCGCGAACCTGATTCCGCGGCTCTACGACCCCACGGAGGGCCGCGTGCTCATCGACGGCATCGACGTGCGAGAGGTGGACCCGCAGGACCTGCGCGGGCACATGAGCATCGTGCCCCAGGAGACGCTGCTGTTCGGCGCCACGGTGGGCGAGAACATCGCGTACGGCGGCCTGGACGCGACGCACGAGGAGATCGTTGAGGCCGCGAAGGCGGCGAATGCGCACGAGTTCATCATGGAACTGCCGGACGGCTACGACACGCAGGTCGGCGAGCGCGGCGTGCAGCTCTCGGGCGGGCAGCGGCAGCGGGTGGCCATCGCCCGCGCTGTGCTGCGCGACCCGCGCATCATGATCCTGGACGAGGCGACATCGTCGCTGGACAGCACCAGCGAGACCGCCATCCATCGGGCGCTGGAGCGGATCCTCAGAGACCGCACCGCCATCATCATCGCCCATCGGCTGTCAACCATCCGCGATGCCGGCCGCATCATCGTCCTGGACGAGGGCAGGATCGCCGAGACGGGGCGCCATGACGAACTCATGGCGTGCGGCGGCCTGTACGCGCGGCTGTACCGCGCTCACCACACGGACGACGCGGATAGACTGGTCGTGCCACAAGAGGACCGGACATCGGACAATGCCTGAGCACGACGTTCGCGACGAACGCGGCACCGGCATGGGCGCCACGTGGGTGATCTACAACATCCTCCTGGTGCTCCTGCTGCCATTGATCCTGCTCTACCTGCTGTACCGGCTGGTCGTGCGCAGCAAGACGCTCTCGGGGTTCGGCGAGCGCCTGGGCGGCATCGCCGAGCGCGTCGCCGCGCTCAAGGGCGATGACCCCATCGTGTGGGTACACGCGGTGTCGGCCGGCGAAGTGGCCGCGGTGGTGCCGGTCGTGCGGGAGATTCGCGTCGCCGAGCCTCTTGCGCGCATCGCCATGTCAACCGTCACCGAGACCGGTCGCGAGATGGTGGGCAAGCGCGGGCTGGACCCGGACGCGCTGTTCTACTTCCCCTTCGATTTCCCGGGCATCGTCGATCGGGTGCTCGATGCGGTGCGGCCGGACGTGCTGGTGCTGGTGGAGACGGAGATGTGGCCGAACATGCTGGCGGCGGCGCGGCGGCGCGGGGCACGCGTGATTATTGTCAACGGCCGGATCTCCGACCGCTCCCTCCGGCGCGCACGGCTGCTCAGGCCGCTGTTCGCGTGGATGCTGTCCAAGCTCAGCCGCATCTGCGCGCAGTCGCAGGAGGACGCGGACCGCTTCGTCGCGCTGGGCGCCGATCCGGACATCGTGACGGTCACCGGCAACTCCAAGTTCGACGAGCGGTTCCCGGGCGTCACGGACGCCGACGTCAGCAAGTACCGCCAGGACTTCGGCTTCGGGCGAGATGCTCCGGTGCTGCTGGCGGCCAGCACGCACGAAGGCGAGGAGGAGATCCTCCTCAGGGCCTTCACGCGCCTGCGGGTCACGCGCGCCGACCTGCAGCTTGTCATCGCCCCGCGCCACCCCGAGCGCGGGGGCCGGGTCGAGGAGCTGGTGCACGAGCACGCGTACGCGGCGTACCGCCGGAGCCGTGCCCTGGACGGCGGTGGCGGCGATCCGCTGGCGCCGGAGGGCGGGCCGCAGGTGTGCGTGGCCATCCTCGACACCATGGGCGAGCTGGCGCGCGTGTACGCCATCGCCACCGTGGCCTTCGTGGGCAAGAGCCTGGTCCACGGCGGCGGGCACAACATCCTGCAGCCGGTGGCGCTCGGCAAGCCCGCTCTGTTCGGGCGGCACATGGAGAACTTCCGCGACATCGCCGCCATCTGCCTGCGCGAGGAGGTCGGCTTCGAGGTCGCGGGCCCCGACGAACTGGTGGCCGAGATCGACCGGCTGCTGGGCTCCGAGGGCGATCTGGCGCTGGTGGCCGCTCGCGGCCCCGCGGTCATCGAGAAGTACTCCGGGGCGTCGGCGCGCAACTGCGAGCGGATCATCGAGCTGCTCGAGGCCGCCCTGGCCGGCCGCGAACTGGAGGGGTAGCGCCTGGAACGCCGGTGGCGCGAAACCGTCTCCGGGCAGCGGCGGGGGCCCGCCGCGATGTTGGCGCGGGCGGGCCTCTGGGCCGCGGGCCTGCCCTACGTGCTCGGCCTGAAGGCGAACCTTGCGATCTACGAGTGGGGCCTCAAGGCCCGCACGCGGCCCGAGCTGCCGGTGGCCAGCGTGGGCAACATCACGCTCGGCGGCACGGGCAAGACCACGACGACGCGCCGGCTGGCCCGGGACCTGATCGCGCGGGGCTGCCGCCCGGGGATCGTGCTGCGCGGGCATGGGCGCGGCTCGGGACCGGCGACGCTCGTGGTGTCGGACGGGGCCGAGGCCCCGGCGTCGGCCCGCGAGGCAGGGGACGAGGGGGCGATGCTGGCCCGCACCGTGCCCACCGTGCCCGTTGCCGTGGGCAAGCGCCGCGAGCGGGTCATCGAGGAGCTGGCCGCACGCGGGGCGCAGATCGCGCTGCTCGACGACGGCTTCCAGTACTTCCGCATGGAGCGGCTGATCGATCTCGTGCTGGTGGACGCGACCGTCGATCTGGCCACCGCCCGCGTGTTCCCGCGCGGCCACCTGCGGGAGCCGCTGTCCCACCTGCGCCGGGCCACGCACCTGCTGGTGACGCACTGCGACCTCGCGCCCGACGCGCACGTCGAGCGCATCGTCGAGCGGCTGGCGCGGTACGCGCCGCAGGCCCCGGTGATGCTGTCCCGCCACGCTCCCGCGGGGTTCTACCGCCTGGACCGCCCCGACGAGGTGCGGCCCGCCGAGGCGCTGGCGGGGCGTCGCGTCGCGGCGATGTGCGCGATAGGCAACCCGGCCTCGTTCGAGGGCCTGCTGCTGGAGCTGGGGGCAAACGTCGTCGCGCGGTCGATCTTCCCTGACCACCACGACTACGCGGCGGATGACTGGGACGCGGTGCGCGAGGGCCTGCGCGGACGGGCCGCCGAGCTGGTGCTGGTGACCGAGAAGGACGCGGTGAAGCTGCCGCCGCCGCCCGACGGCGTGCCGCCGGTGGCCGCCGTCGCGGTCGATCTGGACGTGACGCGCAACGAGGAAGCGTGGGAGGCGATGGTCGCCTCAGTTGAGGATGCTGCACGCCAAGAGCCCGCTGCGCCGCAAGACTGAGCAGGTCTTCATCCGCTGGCTGACGCGCTCCATGGCGTGGCTGGCGCGCGCATTGCCGCTGCGCTGGCTGCACTCCGCGGGCGACGCCATCGGTTGGTTGTTCTTCCACGCGCTGGGATTCCGCCGCCGGCTCGCGCTGGCGAATATGCAACTGGTCCTGGGCGATGACTACGACCGCCGTGCCTGCGCCCGCATGCTGCTCTTCTCCGTCCGCAACATGACCAAGACCATGCTCGAGCTGCTCAAGCTCCCCGCGATGTCGGAGGAGCAGCTCGTGGCGTTCGCTCCCGTGCGTGGGGCCGAGCACCTGGCCGCCGCGGCAGCCCGCGGCAACGGCGTCATCGTGGCCACGCCGCACTTCGGCGGGTGGGAGATGCTGGCGGCCCGCATCAGCCAGCTCGGCCATCGCCTGAGCGTCATCGCGCGCGACGCCAACGACCCGGCGACGGCGGACACGATCCGGCATGCGCGACAGAGCGTGGGCGCGAGGGTGCTGGAGCGCGACGAACTGCGCGAGATGCTGCGCACCCTCCGGCGCGGTGAGGTCATCGGCATCCTGCCCGACCAGCACGGCGGCGACACGGGGATCTGGGTGAGCTTCATGGGCCGACCGGCCTCGACGGTCACCGGTCCGGCCGCCCTGGCCTACCGCACGGGGGCCGCCATCGTGCCCGGCTTCGCGCGGCGCATGTCCGATGGTCGCATCGACGTGTGCTTCTTTCCCGCGCTGTCGCTACCGGACACCGGCGACAGTGACGCCGACGTGCGCCGCGCCACCCAGATGATCAACGATGTGCTGGGCGAGGAGATCCTCCGCCACCCCGAGCAGTGGCTGTGGATGCACAACCGCTGGCGCACGCCGCCCGAGGACCTGGACGAGCCCGGGGCGGCCGCGACATGACGCGGCGGGCAAGGGGGCACACGGCAGCAACAACAGCCAGGGCATCGTTGCCGTTGCCGTCGCCGTCATCCGCCCCGCTCAGTCTCATTCGCCGCCGTTCGTGGGACAGGCATTCCGCCGGTCGCAAGCGACCGGGCCTGTCAATGCCGTGCCCGTCAATGCCGTGCGACCATCGACACGGCAGAACGGCGACAGCCAGGAATGGCTGTCAACAATGTCTGACAGGCAGGGATGCCTGTCCTACGGTAACGACACCTGACGGGGCCGAGGCAGCCGCCTCCCCTGTGGTAACACAGGAACATCCCGACCTGATCGGCTCCGCCAAGGGAGGGGGTGGCCCGAGCGCAGCTCGGGACAGGGGAGGAGGCCTTTGCCCTTCCGGCGAGCGGGCGGCGGGCGAACCTACCTACCCAGTTCGGTCAGACGCCCGGCCGAGGCGAGCATTGACAGGCTCGGCGGTGGCGGCTAACATTCCACCGGCGGCCGGAGTGGTCGCCGGTGCCTTCTTGCGGATCCTGCGAAGACAGACAATCCCGCGCCCGCTGCTGCTCATGCTGCTGGCGGGCGCCCTCGCGTCATGGCCGGCCTCGGCCAACGGCTTCATCCCCGCCGAGGGCTGCTACGTCGGTGCGTACATCGAGCTGGACCCGTCAAGCGAGGGCGACATCGACGCCTTCGAGCGGCTCGTCGGCAAGCCCCACGCGACCTACTTCCGCTACGTCGGCTACGGCTCGCCCTTCCCCAAGGGCATCCTGCCACACATCGCCTGGGAGCCCAACGACGGCCTGGGGCCCGTGGACGAGGACGACTACCTGCGCGGCTGGGCCGAAGCCGCGGGCCGCACGGAGGGCCCGATCTTCCTGCGCTACGCCTCGGAGATGAACGGGACCTGGCAGGCGTACTCGGGCGATCCGCAGAGGTTCATCGCGAAGTGGCGGAGCGTGGCCGGCATCATGCGCGAGCTGGCGCCCAACGTCATCATGGTGTGGTGCCCGTTCGCCACCCCCCAGCGCACGATCGCCGACTACTACCCGGGGGACGAGTGGGTGGACTGGGTGGGCGTGAATATCTACAGCGTCCACCACTACGACGGCGACATCGCCAAGCCCGCGCTCGATGACCCGCGCGAGCTGTTGCGCTACGTCTACGACCTGTACGCCGACCGCAAGCCCATCGCGATCTGCGAGTATGCCGCGACCCACTACTGCGCGGCCTGCGGCCAGGACGTGACGGAGTTCGGGCTGCGGCAGATGACGCGGCTATACGAGTCGCTACCCACGCAGTTCCCGCGCGTGAAGATGATCAACTGGTTCTGCGTGGACGCGGTGGGCGCGGGGCTGGCCAGCAACAACTACTCGCTCACCCACTCATCGGCGTTCCTGGAGCGGTACCGCGAGCTGATCGACGATCCGTACTTCCTGGGGCGGCTCCCGGACGTGTCACAGATGGTCGCCGCCCTCCCCCCCACCTCGTCGAGCCCGGGCCCGCCGGAGCCAGCGGCGGCGCCGCCGGATGTCGAGGGGCCGACCGGCCCGCTCGAGGTGCCGCCCGAGGAGGTCACGGAGCCGGAGCCCGAGGGCCCTCCGCCCCCGACCGAGCATCCGCTGGCGCTGGCGCACCTGGGGCCGGTGGCTCCGCGCGCGATTGACGTGGCGATCTCCGGCGCGCCGCCCCGGGCGGTCACGGGGGTCGTCGAGATCCTCGCCGAGCCGGGCGATGATCTGGACATCGAGCTGATGACCTTCTACATCGACGGCCGGTTCAAGGCGGTCACGAACGTGGCTCCCTTCAGGTGCCGGTGGACCGCCGACTACTCCGAGCCGGGGGTGCACGAGATCCGCGTGGTGGGGCTCGACCGCTACTCGAATCCAGTGACCGAGAGGACGGTCTCGGTCATCGTCGCGGAGTAGCTTCGGCCGGTCGCTCGCGTTGCCGTGAGGATGCTTCGCATCCT
>JALGUI010000768.1 GCA_029820915.1 Candidatus Zipacnadia bacterium
CGCACACATCGCGCAGCGTCCACACCCACGTCAGCGCCGACTTGCCCATCCCGCCGATGGCAATCAGCGCGAAGACATCGTCATCGCCCTCCGCCAGCCAGTTCGTGAGCATCTCCCGCTCCGCCACCCGCCCGGTGAAGTGCTCCTGCAGCGGATACGGGTGGAAGAGGTCGGGTTGGGGCGGGAGGGGCAGGATAGGCCCAGTCCCGGCCTCATCAGTGGCGCCGCTCCGCGTGCGTTCGTGCTCGCGTTCCCAGTTCCCGAGCGCGGCGGACACGCGCGCGGCCAGATCATCCGGGGAGTCGAACGTGTCACGAATGCGTTCCTGGTTGACACGCGCTCTGAACTGCTGTTGCTTCTCTCGGGAGGCGTCATCTTCGATGAGGTGCGCCGGCAGTGGGAAGTCGTCGGGCGCGAGGAACATGAGACGGGGTGTGTCAGTGTCAACCGCAGCGTTGTACTCGCGCTCAGTGAAGGAGTCATCGCAGCCAGGCGGGCAGCTACCGTAGCAGTGGCCCACGATGCCGACGAGGGCGTCGCACTCGCCGACCTTGGCGCGACAGAAGTCGTCCGCGGCCCAATCAGCCGCCGGGAAGTCCTCCATGCGGACGCAGTGCCATCCGCAACGCTCGATGGCTCGGTACGCAGCGTCACGGTACTTGCCGAGGTCCTTGCCGGTCGAACTCAAGAATGCCGTGCGGATCTGCATCTTCTGTGGCCCTCCCCACCTGACGGCAACGGAAGACGGCCGGGCGGGCTAGGAAGTCCGCCCCTCCTCACAACAAAGACAACGGCCCGGCGGGCGCGGAGGCCCTCCCCTCCAAGCGGCTGGGCAAACGTCACACGGCCAGCGACTCGACGCATGTGAACATGCGTCGCTCCGGACGACGAACGGCACAGGCGGGAACGGGGTCCCGGAGACCGCGGTGCGGTCTCTTGGGGAGTTTGCTGCGCAAACGTCCCGCCTCTCCAGGAACGGCAACGGCCGGGCGCGCCTGCTGCTCAGCATCGGCGGGAAGCGCGCCCCTCCTGACGACAAAGACAACCGGCCGGGAGGGCGCGTAGGCCCTCCCCTCCACAACGGCGAACGTCCGCCCGGCCGTTGGTGCCTGCCGTCTATTGCCCCATCTCGCCCAGTTCCTGCGCCGCCGCCAGGTACTCGGTCACGGTGTGGACGGCCGCCGCGAGCGTGTTCGGGTTCGCGCCGTTCGCCGGGTACCCGCCGAGCGTCCCTTCAGGCCCGACCAGCTCCCGCACCCCCGGCCCCAGGTCCGCGATGCGCTGCCTGAGCTCCGCCTCCGTGCGCGGCGCGCGCTCCGCCTGCACGAGCCCGTCCCGGCCCAGCTCCTGGAGCCGCGCCCAGCGCGCCGCGAACCGGCCCACGCCCCAATCGCCGAACTGCGCGTAGCCCGCGTACAGCACGTCGCGCGTGTAGCTGATCTCCGGCCTGTCGTGGCTGGTGGCGTAGATGGGGCGGCCGGTGCCGGGCTCGTAGAAGCGCGCCCACTCGTTGGGCCCCGTGCGCGAGCGCTCCAGCCACGCCAGTGCGGACGGTATCGGCCCGAGGTACCGCTCATCGCCGGTCGTCAGGTAGATGTCGATCAGCAGGTCGATGGCGCGAGCCGACGGCAGCCCGCACGCCGAGGGCGGCTCGAACACCCGCCCCCACGCCGGTGTCCGGTCGAAGGTGTATTGCTGGGCCCACCCCGGTGCGGGCTCGGGTCGCCCGCCCGGCGGATGCCCTCGAGGTAACGCTCCTCGCCGGTGCGCCCGTAGACCTCGATGAGCGCGCGCGTCTGGCTGAGGGTGACGTAGTCGTTGAGCATGGGCAGCCGCAGCCATCCGCTCGCGGGCGGCGGCCAGACCGAGGGCCACGCGCCGCACTCGTACTGCGCCTCCAGCAGGAAGTCGGCGGTCTCCCGCGCCGCCTGCAGGTACGTCTCGTCGCCGGTGGCATCGTAGACCGACAGGATGGCCTCGATGGCGGTGCGGCCGCGGGCATCGCGGAAGGTCACGGACGTCGGGAAGGTCTCATCCGAGCCCACGTCGTGGATGCACGGCGCGTGGCCGTAGCCGCCCGACGGCTGCCTGGCCGCCACGATCCAGTCCGCGGCCACCTTGGCGTAGTCCAGGTACTTCCCGGCCCCCGTCACGCGATGGGCGCTCAGGTAGATGGCGATCTGCGTGCGCGCCTTGCCCCAGCCGGTGGCGTGGAACTCGGCGCGGGCCGCCTCGCCCTCGGCCAGCGCATCCACCGCCGCGCGCAACGTCCGCCCGGCCTGCTGGTAGAGGTCGCCGTCCCAGAGAGCTTCGTTCGCGGATGCCGTCACGCACAGGATCAGTGCCACCACAGCGCAGGTACGGAATGAAGTCATGCCACTGCCTCCCGGTCAGGTACGCGACTCACTTGGGGCGACCTCAGCGTCGCCGCCGTCGTTGCCGTCGCCGTTGCCGTCGCCGGTTGCCGGTTGGCCGTCCCCGGTTGCCGCCTGAAGCAACCCCAGCTTGCTCGCCACCGCCAGGTCCATCCCCCCAATCGCGAAGCCCAGCGCCGCCCCCGCCAGCGCGTCGAGCACGTGGTGGTTCCCGACGTACGGCCGCGAGTACAGCGACAGCACCAGCAGCACGATCAGCGGCCACCGCAGGCGCGGGTATGCCACCGCGAACAGCAGCGTCGCCTGGCCCCACAGGTGTCCGTGCGCGGACGGGAAGGACGGGAAGTCCCAGCGCGGGCCGAGCGTCCGGATCTCCGCCATGTACGTGAAGGGCCGCGATCTATCCCACAGTTCCCGCAGCCACGGCATCGCCACGTACTCGGTCAGCAGCAGCCCGCCGATGAAGATCAGCGCCAGCAGGCGCTCGCGCCGACGCCCGAAGATCAGCAGCGCGACCGCGACCAGCAGCCAGGCCACGCCCGCGTCGCCGAGGTACGACACGCCCTTGAAGAGCCCGTCGAGCACCGCGTTGTGATGCCGGTTGATCCACAGCGTCACGGCCTGGTCGAGCGCGAGAATGCCGGCCATATGCGGCCCCCATGCGGGCTCAGGATGGCTCTGGAGGCACGTTTCGCCGCGCGCGTGCGTGCAGCCTGCCCTTCGAGGCAGGTCCCCGCGCTCACCTGTCGAAGTGACTTGAGCACCATATGACGCGAGCGCGATCACGCATGCTCACGGGAGGATCGACCATGCGCGAGTTCAAGCTCTTCATCGACGGTGAGTTCTGTGACGCGGCGAGCGGCGACACCTGCGAGTCCATCAACCCGGCCAACGGGCAGACCGTGGGGAGCGTTGCGCAGGGCGGCGCCGAGGACGTCGCGCGCGCCTGCGCGGCCGCCCAGCGCGCCTTCGACGGCGAGTGGGGCGCCATGACCTGCGCCGAACGCTCGACGATTCTGGCGAAGGCCGCCGACCTCATCGAGGAGCGCGCCGAGGA
>JALGUI010000062.1 GCA_029820915.1 Candidatus Zipacnadia bacterium
GCTTGTCGTGATCCTGCAGCTTGTGGCCGCGCTCGCCCCGCCGACGCCGTCCGACTGGGACGGCGTCTCCGAGCACCTCGCGCAGGCGAAGCAGTACGCCCGCGACGGCCGCATCCACCCCCTGTGGTACGACCATCACTCGCACTTCCCCGGCACGCTGCAGATGTTCTACACCGTGGCGCACGTCTCCGAGATCCCACGCGCGGCCAAGCTCTTCCATTGGGGCTTCGGAGTCATGGCCCTCGGCGCGACGGTGCTGGCGGGCCGCCGCCTGCTGGCGCCCGCCGCCGGGACCTGGGGCGCGCTGATCCTGGCGACCACGCCCGGCTTCGCGTGGCTCATGGGCGTGGGTTACGTGGACCTGGCGGTCACGACCTGCGGGGACCGGGACGGCTACCTGTGGCTGTCGGCGCTCATGGCGGGCGCGGGGGCCGGCACGAAGATGCAGGGGCTCGCGCTGCTCGGGCTGCTCGCGGTCGGGATCGTGGTCGCACGACGAACCGACGCGCGGGCCGTGCGCCTCACCGGGGCCTACCTTGGGATCGCCCTCGCCCTGTGCGGGCCGTGGTACCTCAAGAGCTACCTGTGGACCGGGAACCCGGTCTACCCCTTCGCCCACGAGGTGTTCGGCGGGAAGATGTGGTCGGCCGACCGTGCGGCCGGCTACCGGTACGACCAGCGCAACTTCGGGAAGGGGGAGCTGCCGCCGCTCGGCGAGTTCCGCGCGCTGCCGCCATTGCAGCGCGCCTTCGCGGGGCCGCGCCGGCCGCTGAACCTGCTGCTTGCGCCCATCAACGTGACCATCGACCCGCCCGCCTTCACCGTGCCGCTGACCCCTTTCGGCGCCTTCGCCACGGACAGCGTCGGGCCGCTGTGGCTGGCGCTGCTGCCGCTGCTGGTGATCTTCCGTCGCCCGCCGCCGGTACGCTGGATGCTGTGGGTGCTGCTGCCGCTGTGGCTGTGGTGGCTGTGGAGCATGCAGCTCACCCGCTACCTGCTGCCCACGCTCGCGCTGGTGGCGCCCGCAGCGGGCTGGGCGGTGGTCGAGGCGGTGCACCGCTCGGGCGCGCTGGGCGCGGCGGTGCGCTGGACGCTGGCCATCTGGACGGTCGTCGCCCTGCTTCTCATGGGGCTCTATGTGTACCCGCAGGCCCCGGCGGCGCTGGGCCTGGTCGATGCCGAGACCTACCTGTCGGGCTTCCCGCTGGTCCGCGTCAGCGAGTTCGTCAACGGCAGCACCGGCCCCGAGGCGAAGGTCGCGCTCTACGGCGAGCCGCGCGGCTACTACCTCGACCGCGACTACCTGTGGGCCGACCCCGGCCACTCGGCGCTGATCCACTACGAGAACGTGGAGGGCGCGGCCGACCTCGTGGGCGAGTGGCGGCGGCTGAGCGTCACGCACGTGGTCATCAACGCCGCCCAGTTCCCCGACATCCACCACAGCAACGACCGCCTGGCGCGCATCATCGGGGGGGCCGTCGAGGGGGGGATGCTCGAGCGGCTCGCCACGCCCGAGGGCATGGGCCCGTACCTGGCCTTCCGGCTCATCGCGGAGTGAGCCCCGTCACAGGCCCAGCGCGCGGTAGAACGGCATCACCACGCCCAGCAGGCAGTACAGGTTGAAGGCCAGCAGCGCCCCGCCCGCCACGAAGGGCAGCGCCGACCTCGCCCGCTCCGGCAGCACCCGCCCCACGCCCAGGCCCCACACCATCAGCATGGCGAACAGCACGGGGAACAGGTAGCGGCCCTGGCTGCCCCCGCCCAGGTCGATGAGCAGGATGTAGCCCAGCACCGCGAACTTGAGCAGCGTGAGCGTGAGCAGCAGCAGCCAGAACGCGCGCACCTGGAAGACCGACCACCCCAGCCGGCCCGCCCGCGCGTCGGCGATCAGCAGCACCAGGCCCGGCAGACACGCCACGCAGGCGCCCAGCAGCACCCAGTAGAGCCACGGCGCGACCGCGATGTTCGTCCACGCGAAGCCCGCCCAGAAGTTGCGGAAGGTCATCGGGATCGCGATGGCCAGCATGCGCCCGAGCAGGTCGGGCCGGACGAGGTAGATCTCCCACGAGACCTGCCTGTCCACATTGGCGGGGAAGTGCTGGGGCGAGCCGTAGAGAACGGTGTTGCGCACGTACCACCAGCCCGCGACCGCCGCCGCGACGCCCAGCGCGAGCCCCGCGTAGCGCAGGAACGCTCGCCAGTCCACGGCCGCGATGCGCCGGGCCAGGTCGGTCAGCGGGGTGTCGGCGGGCTCGGGTCGTGGCGGCGGCCCACCGCCCACGCCAGGGCCAGCAAAGCCGCCGGCAGCGCCGCGTTGGCGGAGTCCTTGGTGAGCATGGCGATCCCGAGCGCGAGCCCCAGCAGGGCCGCGCGCCCCGGCGTCGGGCCCTCCCTGAGCATCAGCAGCGCGACCAGCATGGTCAGGCCGATGGCGACCACGGTCGGAGGATCGTTGCCCATTGAGGCGCTGATGTGCGCGGCGCGTACATGGGGTGGGTGGCCATGATCGCGGCCACGGTCGCGGCCAGCCACGGGCGGCCGGGGAAGACCAGGATGATGATGCGCCAGCCCAGGACGATCCCCAGCCCCCCCAGCGCCACGGTCAGCAGTCGCATCGCCAGCCAGGCGCGGCGCTCGGCGACCGGGTAGCTCGCCGCCTGGCGCAGCGCCTCGAGCGCCAGTTCATGCTGATCGTGGCGCACCGTGGGGTAGTCGGGAAGGCGGGCGATGATCTCCTCGTCCGGGGCGTCGAGGGCCGCGGGGGGCGCCGCGAGGGCCCCGGAGGCCGGATCGGCCCCAAGCATCGCCGGCTTGCCAACCGCCGCGGCCAGCGTGTAATATAGGGGCGCCTGATAGCTCTCGTAGCCCGCGCTGTCCGCGTGGTAGTCCGGCAGACGGCCGCTGTCGGCGAGGAAGAGCGCGTACCGGAAGTGCGCCGGCTCGTCGGGGGCCTGGCCCAGCGGGACGATGAGCGCCCAGGCCACGCCCAGCGCCAGCCAGGCGCCCAGGCAGGCGGGCAGGAAGCATCTCGACCAGGGGCTGGAACGCCAACCGGCCCCGCGCGCGTTCTCTTGACTGGCGGCGCCTTGTTCGCTCATGTCGGTCGCGGGCCACTGTACCACAGGGCGGCGCCAATGGCAACGGCGGCACGCCCCGGGGCCGGGCGCCGCGAGCCGGGAACCGATCGGCCGCCCGGGAGGCCAAGATGAAGGTTGTCCTGCTGGTCGGAGGCAAGGGGATCCGCCTCGCGGGCGAGGACGCGCCTGTGCCCAAGGCCCTCTATCGGATCGGCGGCCGGCCGATCGTGTACCACATCATGCGCAGCTTCGCCGCCCACCGCATCACCCGATTCGTGCTGACCCTGGGCTACCGTGGCGAGCAGATCGCGGACTACTTCCTCCACTACGCCCCCTTCCTGCAGAGCGACCTGCGGCTGGAGCTGGGCGGCGACGGCGATCTGCCGCACATCGAGCGCCTCGGCGAGGGTGGCGAGAGCTGGGACGTAACGCTCGCCCACACGGGGCTGGACTCGCCCACCGGCGAGCGGCTGCGGCGCGTTCGCGATTACCTGGCCGACGACGAGCAGTTCATCGTCACCTACGGCGACGGGCTGTCGGACCTGGACCCGCACGAGCTTATCGGCTTTCACCGCGACCATGGCCGGGTCGCCACCGTGACCGTAGTGCGCGCCCGCTCCCAGTTCGGCCACGTGCAGTTCGGTGAGGACGGAAGCGTGGGCAGGCTGGACGAGAAGCCGCCGCTGCCGGGCTGGATCAACGGCGGGTTCTTCGTGTGCGATCACCGCATCTTCGACTACCTGCGGCCCGGCGACAGCCTGGAGAGGGACTGCCTGCCGCGCGTCGTGGCCGACGGGCAGCTCGTGGCACGGCCGCACGAGGGCTTCTGGGCGTGCATGGACACGTACAAGGACGGCATGGTGCTCGAGGAGCTGTGGGAGTCGGGCGAAGCTCCCTGGGCCTGACGGCACGTGGCTGGGACGGTTGGTTCGTTCATCAGTACAGTCTGGAGGGCGCGTTGGGGGGGGGGCGCAGTGACCTCCCAGATGCGGCACGCCGTCTGTCGATAGCGACGGCGGCTGTGAAGAGCCGCCCTCGGGACGACAACCGCCTCCCGCCGCCCACGCCGTGGCCGTCTGCTGGTAACTGGTAGCTGACTGCTGAGAGCTAAAGGAGACCTGGATGCCGGAACTTGCCGGGCGCAAGGTGCTGGTCACGGGCGCGCACGGGTTCGTCGCCGGACACCTCATCGAGCGCCTCGCCGAGGCGGGCGCCGACGTGGTGGGCGTGGACCTGTGGCTGATCCGCCGGTCATACCTGAGCATGTCGCCAACCATCCGCAGGACGGACCTGACCGAGGGCGACATCTCGAACCTGGAGGAGATGCAGGAGCTGTTCGATGAGCACCGCCCGCAGATCGTCGTGCACCTGGCCGCCCAGGCGGACGTCACGCGCGCGCTCGGCAACCCGCTGGGCACCTTCGAGGCCAACATCCGCGGCACGTACGTGCTGCTCGAGTGCGCGCGACGGCTGTGGGACGACGGCGAGCCGCACGCCATGGTCGTCGCCTCCTCCGACAAGGCCTACGGCCGCCACAAGCACCTGCCCTATCGTGAGGACGACGAGCTGCTGGGGCTGTATCCCTACGATGTCTCCAAGGCCTGCGCGGACATGATCGCGCGCGGCTATCACGTGGCCTTCGGCATGCCCACGGGCGTGGTGCGCTGCGCGAACATCTACGGGCCCGGCGACCTGAACTTCAACCGCATCGTGCCCGGCACGTTCCGGTCGCTGCTGCGCGGCGAGCGCCCGGTCATCCGCTCCGACGGCAGGCCCCTGCGCGACTATATGTACATCGACGACGCCGTGGACGGCTACGTGCGGGTGATGAACGCTCTGCTCGACGACGAGCACACGGGCGAGGCCTTCAACTTCGGCGCCGGGGAGCCCGTCAGTGTGCTCAACATCTTCAACGAGATGGTGGTCATCGCCGGCCGCCCGGACCTGGCGCCGGAGGTGCAGGGCGAGGCCTCGAAGGAGCTGCGCGACCAGTTCATCTCGGCGGCGAAGGCGCGCCGACTGCTCGGCTGGGAGCCGCACGTGCCGCGCGACGAGGGCCTGCGCCGCACCTTCTCCTGGTACCGCGACAACCTGGCGAACATCGAGGGGTAGACCGCTGTCGAAGCGGGGCGAGACCATGCCGCTCATGATCGACGTGTCCACCGAGGAGATCGCTGAGTTCTGCCGGCGGAACCAGATCCGCCGCCTGCGGGCCTTCGGCTCCGTGTTGCGGGAGGACTTCGGCCCCGAGAGCGACGTGGACCTGATCGTGGAGTTCGAGCCGGGGGCGCGGGTCGGTCTGATCACCTTGATGGGGATCCAGCGGCGCCTCGGCGATCTGCTGGGCAGGCGGGTGGACCTGAACACGCCTGACATGCTTAGCAGATACTTCCGTGACAGGGTACTGGCCGACGCGGAGGTGCTCCATGACCGAGCATGATCCGCTGGTACGCTTGCGGCATATGCGCGACTACGCTCGAAGCGCCATCGCGATCGCGGAGAGGGGAAGCCGCGATACTCTGGATCGCGACGAGATGTTCGCCTTCGCGCTGATCCACGCTCTGTCAATGATCGGGGAGGCGGCCGCGGGTGTCCCCCCGGACATCCGAGACGCGGCCCCGGAGGTACCGTGGGCAGACGTTATCGGGATGAGACACCGTCTCATCCACGGATATGACCATACGCGCTATGGGATCGTGTGGGATACCATGACGGTCGATGTGCCTGAGCTGCTGGGAAGGCTGGAGGCCCTGATCCGTCGCCTGGAGGAGATGGCCTGAGCCATGCCGCTGATGATCGAGGTGCCGGCCGAGGAGCTCGCCGCGTTCTGCCGGCGGAACCAGATCCGCCGCCTGCGGGCCTTCGGCTCCGTGTTGCGGGAGGACTTCGGGCCCGACAGCGACGTGGACCTGATCGTCGAGTTCGAGCCGGAGGCGCGGGTGGGTTTCTTCGAGCTATATGACATGGAGGAAGGTCTCGCGGAACTCCTGCAGGGACGCAAAGTTGACCTGAACACGCCGAAGATGCTCAGCAAGTACTTCCGCGACCGGGTCTTGGCCCAAGCGGAGGTGCTGTATGACGGAGCGTGATCCGCTGGTCTACCTGCTGCACATGAGGGACTTCACGCACGAGGCCATAGATCTTTGTGCTCAGCGCCGTCGCGAGGAGTTGGACACTGACAGGACGTTCGGGCTGGCCGTGTGCCAGCTTGTCCAGTTGGTGGGTGGGGCGGCTACGAAAGTCCCTGCCGATGTCAGAGAAGGGCATTCTGACATCCCGTGGTCCAAGATAATCGGGATGCGCAACAGGCTTATCCACGGCTACAACCACATCGACTACAGCATCGTATGGGAGACAGTCACGGTCAGCCTGCCGGCGCTCCTGCCTTTGCTTGACGCAGCAATCGCCGCCGAGAGCCGCGACGAGATCGACGAGGGCTAGGAGGTCACTCACAGGAAACCGCGTACTGACGGCCTCGACAGGCGAGGGCGGGTGTCGTACGAATCCTGGCACGAGAAGGTAACAGGCAACCACCTCGTGGTGCGAGCGCCCTGCGCTCGCAGGTGAGCCCCGAGGTCGCCGGAGCGACCTCGCCTGCACATGCCGTCAGGAGCAGACTGCAGCACGCGAAGTTCCACCACCAAGTACCAGCCTGCACGCGCCGCTATCGTGCACCCCATGAAACTAAGCGTCGTCATGCCGGTCTACAACGAAGGGGGGACGATCCTGGAGATCCTCGACCGCGTGCGGGCGATCGAGATCGACAAGGAGATCATCATCGTCGATAACTGCTCGACCGACGGCACCCGGGAGATCGTCGAGCAGATCGACCACGCGGAGGTGCGCAAGATCCTCCAGGATCGGAACCGGATGAAGGGCAACTCGGTCAAGAGGGGCATCGCGGCGGCGCGTGGCGAGTACACCATCATCCAGGACGCCGACCTCGAGTACGACCCGCGCGACTACGGGGCGCTGCTCGCCGAGATCGAGCGTGACGCGGTGCTGGTGGTGCTGGGATCGCGGGTGCTGGGGGCGGCGAGGCGAGGCGAGGCGCTGCCGCCATCGTCGTTCTCGATCGGGCGCGACTTCCTGACCGACTACTTCAACATGCTGTTCGACGCGGACCTGACCGACATCGCCACGTGCTACAAGCTCGCGCCGACGCAGTTGCTGCAGAGCCTCGACCTGGTGAGCGACGGCTTCGACCTGGACTTCGAGCTGCCCGCCCGCTTCGTGCTTGAGGCGCGGGCCCGCGGGCAGCGCGTCAGCGAGGTGCCCATACGCTACTACCCACGCACCAGCGACGAGGGGAAGAAGATACGCTGGACCGACGGCATCGCATCGCTGGCGGCGATCACCAGGTTCCGCTTCGTCGCGCCGGGCGGCTGAGGCGATGAAGGCGCGGCAGGGGCTGGCCATCCTGATCCTCGCGGGTGTGGGCGTCATCGCGACCGTCGTCTTCATGGCAATGCGCGGCAAGCCCACCCCGGTGGAGGACTGGGAGCTCAACAAGGAGGTCCCGCTCATCCTCGGACCGGGCGAGGAGCCGGCTGAGACGCAGGCGCCGATCGAGGTCGCCGGCACGGAGTTGACGGTTGTCGAGGACGGCGAGGTGGTGTGGCGCGCGAGCTTCGGCGGCCAGATCGAGCTCGACCAGCAGGGCCGCACCGGCCGCGCCGAGCAGGTGGACTGGCAGTTCGAGGGCAAGGGCTTCGAGGGACTGGCCGTGAGGGCGCCGCTCATGGTGGCCGACTACGACATGAAGGAGCTGCGCTTCTCGAGCGGCGTGGACATCGAGGCCGAGAAGGGCGACCTGCGGTTTTCCGCGAACGACGTGACCTATCAGTTCGGGACGCACAAGTTGATCGCGACCGGAGATGTGCGCTTCCAGAGCGGCGCCTTCGCGGGCGAGGCCGAGGAACTGGTCATCGACAACCGGTCGAGGACCATCCGGCTCAAGCGCGGACAGCTCACGCGCAGGCAGTAGTTGGCGCCTCGCGACAGGCGAGGCAGATGAGGACAGCGAGACAATGAACCGATCAGCGGTCGCATGGACGGTGGCGGGGCTCGTCGCCCTGCTCGTGGTGAGCGCCACCGCGCAGCAGGTACGCCAGACACGCACCGGCAGGCTCGTCTTCGACGTGCTCGAGTGGAACTTCGCGAACAACACCATCGTGGTCACGGGCAGCCCGGCCACAATGGTCGTCGAGGGCCGGCACAAGGCCGAGCTGCGCTCGCCGCGCCTGGAGATCGACGCCGATGAGCGCCTGGAGGAGATCCATGGCGCCACGGCCGCCGGGCCCGTGCATCTCGACCTGCTCACCGCCACCGACGACACCGGCCGGCGTCGGCGGATCACGGCCTCCTGCACCCAGCGCGCCACCTACTCCAAGGCCGAGGACACCGTCACCATGACGGGCGGCGTGGTGGCCGACATCGTCACGCTGCCCGCGGGCGAGGCCGAGGCGGCCCATCTCGAGAGCGAGTCCATCACCGTGAACCTGCGCACCAGCACCCTGACCGCCCGCCCGGGCAGCTTCGAGGTCACCACCGACGTGGACATTCCTGAGGAGCAGTAGCATGTCGCTCGAGGCCCGCGGCCTGGTGAAGAGCTACGGCGGCCGGCGCGTGGTGGACGGCGTGGACATGACCGTCAAGCGCGGCGAGATCATCGGGCTGCTGGGCCCCAACGGCGCGGGCAAGACCACGAGCTTCTACATGATCCTCGGGCTGGTGCGCTCCGAAAGCGGCACGGTCCTGCTCGACAACGTGGATCTGGCGCCCTTCCCGATGCACGACCGCTGCCGCCGCGGCCTGGGGTACCTCGCCCAGGAGCCATCGGTCTTCCGTCGGCTGACGGTGCGCGAGAACCTGCTGCTGATCCTGGAGATGCAGAAGCTCTCGCGTCCGCAGCAGTTTGCCCGCGCCGATGAACTGCTCGAGCGCCTGGGGCTGACCGAGCGCGCGGATGCCAAGGGCGCGGTGCTGTCCGGCGGCGAGCGGCGGCGCGTCGAGATCGGCAGGACGCTGTGCACGCGCCCGTCATTCATCCTGCTCGACGAGCCCTTCACGGGCGTGGACCCCATCGCTATCGACGACATCCGCAGCCTCGTCGCCGAGTTGCAGTCCGACCAGATCGGCATCCTGATCACCGACCACAACGTGCGCGAGACGCTGACCATCTGCGACCGCGCCTACATCATCTCCGAGGGCAAGATTCGCACACACGGCCCGGCCAGAGACCTGCCCAACGACCCGATCGCCCGCCGGTACTACCTGGGCGACAGGTTTCAGATGTAGGGACGGCGGGGAACCGGGTCACGGCGGCGACGACAGCGAGGGAAGCAACGGCACGTGTTGGGCCGACCTCGTCCGACCGCTGTGCGGTCGGCCTCGTGCGGCCCCTCCAACGTCCGTCGTTGCTGTTGCCGTGACCCTGTCTGTCCGTTCGCGGTCGGCGTCAGCCATTGCCGTCGTCGCTATCGTGTCCATCCTGTTCCTGCTGTTTGCCGCAGCCGTTGCCGTAGCTGGCAGCCCACAATGAAACGCCTCGACCGCTATGTGCTGACCGAGATGGTCCCTCCGTTCCTCTTCGGCATCGGGGCCTTCCTCGCTGTACTGGTGGGCGTGCAGCTCCTGTACGAGATGCTGCGCCTGATCTACCAGCAGGGCTTCCCGGCCTGGGCGGCCGTGCGCATCTTCTTCCTCGAGCTGCCCGCCGTGCTCACCCTCACCCTGCCCATGGCCACGGTGTTCGGCAGCCTCATGGCGATGGCGCGGTTCAGCGGCGACGGCGAGCTCGTGGCCATGCGCGCGGGCGGCATCTCCATCCCGCGCATCGGCCTGCCCGTCGTGATCGTCGGCTTCGTGGTGTCCGTCGGCGGCCTGCTCATCAACGAGACCGTGGTCCCCGGCGCCAAGCAGCGCGCCTTCGAGATCGCGCGCGAGGTGCATGGCACCGTCGCGGGCGAGATGGACATCGCGCTCGAGGTGCGCGACGATGACGATCATCTCGAGCGCTGGCTGCACGCCCGCAAGTTCGACCCGGACACGCTGACGCTGTTCGACGCCACGGTCCTTGACTTCACGCTCGGCAGGAAGCCCCATCTCTACACCGCCGAGCGCGCGCGCTGGCAGGGCCAGTACTGGGTGCTGGAGAATGTAGAGCATACCACCTGGGACGGAGATCAGGCGGGCAGGCTGCATCTGGACAGCGTGATGCTGCCCATCGGCCGCACGCCCGAGCAGGTGGAGCGAGTCCGCAAGCTCCCCGACGACATGTCGCTCGCGGAGCTGCAGGAGCAGGCGGGGCTTGCCGAGCAGCAGGGGCGTGTGGCCTGGGCCAACCGGCTGCGCCAGCACTACCACGTCCGCCTCTCTCTGCCCTGGGCCTGCGTGGGCTTCGCGGTGCTGGGGATCGCGCTGGGGATCCAGCGGCAGCGCTCCTCGCGCGGCATCGGCATGGGCGTGTCCCTGCTGGTGATCTTCGTCTACTACGTGGTGTTGCACACGCTGACGCTCGTGGGTGAGAGGGGGGTCGCGCCCCCGGCGCTGATGGCCTGGACGCCGAATCTGCTCCTGTACCTGACCGGCCTCGGCCTGCTGCTGCGCGCGTCGCAGTAGGCGGCGCGGCGGCGTTCATTTTCGCGGCCGCGGTCGGGCGCTCCGGGCTTCCCCGAGCGGGATCAAGATGGCCTCCTACACCGTCGTGATATTCGTCGCCCTGGCCGCCCTCGGTGCGCTCATCGCCTACCTGGGCGACCTCGTCGGCGCGCGGCTGGGCAAGCGCCGCAGCACCATCTTCGGCATGCGCCCCCGCCGCAGCGCGCGCCTGATCGCCGCCATCGTGGGCGCCATCCTGCCTCTGATCGGCCTCGGCGTCGCCACCCTCGGCTCGCGCTACGCCCGCGTCGCCGTCTTCGAGCTGCGCACGCTCATGCGCAGCAGGGAGGAGCTGACCGGGCAGATCGACGACCTGCAGAAGCAGGTCGCGCGCTCCGAGCGCGAGGCGCGCGACGCCGACGAGCGCGCCACTGTTGCCGAGCGTGAGGCCGAGACGCTTCTGGAGGCGCAGGAGGACGCGCAGGAGCGCATCGGGGAGTTGACGACACGCGCCGACGACCTGCGCACCCGGGTGGATGACCTGACCGCCAGGCGCGGCCAGCTCGAAGGCGAACTCGAAGACGCGCAGGCGGGCCTGCAGGACGCCCAGGCCGACCTCGACACGGCTCAGGCGGACCTGACGACGACCGACGAGGATCTGGAGCGCAAGCGTGCGGAAGTCGAGAAGATGCGCGGACACGTCGAGCGACTGACCACGCACATCCGCAGCATGGACGACCGGCTTGCGCCCTTGCAGCGGCGGTTGGAGGACACGCAGTCGGAGCTGGAGTCGAGGATGAGCCGACTCGAGGTGGCGCAGCAGGAACTCGAGGACATCGAGGCTCGACTCGAGCAGGTCCAGCGCCGCCAGGAGCTGATCGCCGAACGGCCCGCGCTCTTCGAGCCCGGCGACGAGTTGATCCGGGTGGTCCTTCCCGCCGACGAGACCCAGGACCAGATGGAGAGCGAGCTGTACGAGGTATTGCACTTTGCCGGCGCCGCCGCGGAGCGCCGGGGCGTGCCCGAGGGCGCCAACGGTCGCGCCGTGCTGGTGGTTGCGCCCATCCCGCCATGGGCGTCGGCCGAGCACGTCCCCGAGGGCATGATCGTGCGGCACGTCGCGTCGGAGCTGCGCACGCGCGGCGCCGACGAGTGGGTGGTGGTGGTCCGCGCCTTCCGGCGGCTGTTCTCCGACGACGACACGCAGCTCGCCGTGGAGTTCAAGGCCGCGGCCAACCGGCTCGTGTTTCACGCCGGCGAGGTGCTCGACGAGTTCGCCATCGGCTCCGACGCAACGGCGTTACAGGCCTTCGAGGGTATCTGGCTGCGGATCACGGACAAGCAGACCAGCCTCGTGCGCGCCCGCGCCATCGCCGAGGGGATGCTGCCCCACCCCGACACCGGCAACTACGGCTCCATCGACCTGGCCGAGATATTCGCGGCGGCGGAGGCGATCCGCGCCGGCGACGACATGATGCTGGTGCGCGTGGTGGCCGCCGAGGACACCTACACGCGCGGCCCGTTGCTGCTGGACATCGAGGTGACCGAGGCCGAGGAATCGCCCTGAGGCCAAGCTCTGCGACACGACGCCCGGGCAGGAGTGCCCGGAAGGTCGCAAGCGACCTTGATAGCGGGGTTCGCTACGCGAACGCCCGGGCCACGCGCCATTGTCGGGAGAGGAGTTCATGCCCGAGGCCCCCGTCGTCGCCATCGATCCGGGCCGCGCCAAGTGCGGCGTCGCCGCCGTGGCCGCCGACGGCACCGTCCTGGCGCGAACCGTCGTTGAGACGTGCGAGGTCGGACGCGCGGCCGCGGAGCTCGCCGCGAGGCACAACGCCGCCGCCATCGTCCTTGGCGAGCGCACCGGATCGCGCGAGGTGCGCGCCGCCCTGACAACGGCCACCGACCTGCCCATCCACGAGATC